>JAGLUQ010000035.1 GCA_023134675.1 Candidatus Aenigmatarchaeota archaeon
ACTACAACTACTGATGATAATGAGACATCTGATGATAATGTGACATCTAATCAAACTGATGACAGCAGTCCAGAAACAACAACAAAACCTGACTGCACTGTAAACTGGGTCTGTTCTGAGTGGGGCGAATGTGAAGACAGTGTCCAGACCAGGAGATGCATTGATGCAAATAATTGCGACATCGAGGATTACAGGCCTTCTGAGACACAGGCATGCATAATGTATGATGAGGCATCATCCCAGGAAACCCAGAACGCATGGATACCATCCTTTACAGGGTTTGCGTCACTTGCAAGCATAACCGAACCTTCTAACCTTGCGTTAATCGGATCATTGCTTCTGCTTATAATCCTTATCTTTTTCATTATAAAGAGGATGTCAGTAAAAAATGGAGCCTCAGCAAAAAACGGGCCCAAGAGCTATTATAAAGCTAAAAAATAATGATAAGGTCCTTGGTTGCCAGAGGTCTTATCCTGAAGTAAATTATTTAAAGATTCTTGTTTAGAATGTTACTTTATCTATAGGTAATATATACACAATAACCGAAAATCATATATATGCATAAATACATACTATATCTGCCTAAGGAGTGATATCTATGAGGATTGAGAACATACCTGTGATCAAGAGACTCAGCAAAAAGAAGAATCAGTATCTTTTAGGTCTTGCGTTCATGAATTTTATAACAGCAGGATTTCTTCTAATGGACAAGAAATATATAGCAGGCATTGAGATTATCAAGAAGACGTTTTCTTTGTGAGTATTGTCGGCACATTATAAAGTAACCACACTTAATGGTCACTAAATTATGTATAGCATACAAGCATATCTTAAGCTATGGATTATACTGGATTCAATAGACTTTATGATGATATAAGAGATATAATTGACAGCGCAAGAGCAGACACATACCGAAACATCAATTTCAATATGGTGCCGGTATACTGGAATATATGAAAGGTCATTGTTGAGGATGAACAGGCAGGCAAAGAAAGAGCTGATTATGGTAAAAAGCTGATTGAAAAACTGTCATTAAAACTTACTGAAGATCTTGGTAAAGGGTTCAATGCACGAAACCTTTGGTATATGAAAGAGTTTTACCTGAAGTTTTCAAAAGTGAACGCACTGCGTTCAGAATTGTCATGGACACATTACAGGCTTTGCCTGCCGACAGAAAAGGATCTTGAAAATGAGATCAAAAGAGAAAGAGAAGTTATTGAGATGGAAAAAAGGCTTAAGAAGAAAAATAATAACCACCAAAAAGAGTCACCCAATATTATATAGGACACAAAGATATCTTTTCTTTATGGATAACATATCGCACAAAAAAGATTATGGTTCACTCTTAGGCGAAATCAAGCAAAGGATAAGGTCTGCACAATATGAGGCCTTAAAGAGCGTAAACAAAGAACTGATCTGCCTGTACTGGGATATCGGTAAAATGATAACCAAGAAACAGGAAGGTAAGACATGGGGCAAATCAATTGTAGAACAATTGTCAAAAGATCTGCAAACAGAATTTTCAGGCATGAAAGGATTTTCAGAACGAAATATTTGGTATATGCGTAATATATACAATATATACAGCAAAAATCTAAAACTGCAACCATTGGTTGCAGAAATTGGATGGACACATAATATCATAATTATGGATAAGAGAGTCTAACCGGCCGATAGGTATTGCAGAATACAGGATTGTCCGGAACCTGCCGGAAGAGCTTGAAGGCAAATTTCCGGGACCAAAACAGATTGCAAAATTATTGAAATATCTAAGATAAAATCAATATTGACCACCAATAAGAGTCACTAACTTTGATATACCAGACAGGTATAACATCAGATATATGGAAGACAGAAAAATCAAAAAAGAAAAATTACCGCTTCTTCTTATTCCTGCGCAAGACTATGACCATGCCGATAATCCCCATTAAAGATACGAGTATCATGTACTTGTATATGCTGCCTTTTTCTGACTGAGGCTCGTCTGAAATATTATCTGCATCAACAACAGCGCAGGATCCGACCACATCCCAGCCTTCAGGGACATCGCATGGTGTAGGATACTCTATGCATTCACCTGTATTAAAGTTTCTTGCAGGAGTGATTACCTGGGCGCATGCAGGACTATCCCCGACAGCAGAGGCATAGACCTCTGCAGAGAATGATGAGACTATATCTGCATCAACTTCTGCATCCACCTCATAATCTATATTGATTGTCTCGCCAGGAGACAGAGATGAGAATATTATGGCAAACTCGGGGTCATCCTCCACTATCAGGACTTCAGCTCCCGGTGCTGTGACTTTTATGTCTTTTGCAGACTGTGCGAAGGATTTAGGCACTATATCATATATTACGAAATCAGTAATTGTCTCATTGCCTTCATACTGCCTTGACATGCGCATATAAGACCTGCCGGATGAGACTTCCACCTTACGCTCTACCTGCATATGGGATGCTATTGTTTTTGAATTGCGCAACATGCTGTCCATATCTTTAACATCTATGGCAGGCATGCCAAACACTTCCCCAAGCATATTCCTTAGCTTTGCGTTGTTTTCCAATGCTATCCCCTGGGACAATCCTGTCTTGATTGTTGCTTCTTTTTTGCCGGTAACAGGGGCTTCAGAAGATATATTAATAGTATCATTGTCAATATTTTCGTCGTCATCAGAGTCTGATGAACTGCTGCCTGATGAGCTTGCCCGTTGCAGACCTGATATTGACAGGGTTTTTGAACTATGTTTTGCGGGGTCTGAAGAGATCACATCAACTGAAAAATCATTTGACTGAGACGGTGCATCAGCGCGGAACATCCATGAAAGGCTGTATGTGCCTGTCACTTCTCCGATATCGTAAGTCTCATTGCCAGACATAAGATACCAGCCGTAAGAAGGATAATCAAGATCTGCAGATATGCTGGCAACAGGGCCTGTGACAGACATTGACAAGGTCATGAGCACTGTATCTCCTGCAGACACTGTGTTTTTTGAGGATGTGAAATCAAGCATCCAGACAGGCATCTCAACAACTGAGACTATCCCTAAAGCTGCGGATGCTGTTATGGGAGCTTCTGACATAGATGCTTCGACATCAAACGGATTCTCATATGTGCCTGTATTGTCTGCGCGAACTATGAATGATACTGTTCTTGTCCCGGCAGCATCAAAGATGATATCCCGGACACAGGTATCACAGCCAAGACCATCGGCGGGGTAGATTGTTACAGTTACTGTACCTGCTCCGTCAGCGACTGACACTGACACAGGCACTATGAATGTAGAGTCTTTATAGACTTCAGCATCATACTCGCCTATGCTGACCTGGACTGATGCTGCGGAGACTGCGCCGGCCATAAGAAGA
The DNA here is from genome assembly GCA_023134675.1 of Candidatus Aenigmatarchaeota archaeon. Taxonomy (GTDB): domain Archaea; phylum EX4484-52; class EX4484-52; order EX4484-52; family GLR71; genus GLR71. The sequence continues at coordinate 3,364 of JAGLUQ010000035.1, forward strand.
GACAGCATTACAATATATGCTGCGAATACAGAAAATGATTTTTTGTATAACATATTCAACACCTTACCTGAACCATCCATAGACATGCTCATCCATGCCATCCTGGCCTTCTATCTTAAACTCAGCAGAATAGCCGCCGCCATTCCAGCTTTTCTTTGGGCATTCCAGAAGAATTACGCAGCTGCCGTCAGAATCTGTGACACAAGAGGATGTCTCTTTTATCTTTCCGCCAGTCCTCTTGCTTGAGAGCTTGTCAAGAGATACAGTGAGGCCTTCAACAGACAGGCTGCTTGTCACTTCTATGACTATGGCCACATCATCACTGGTGCCTGCATATATTCTGTCAGGTTCCTGAAGATATGCCTTTGCAGCATACATCTGTTCCCTGAACCCGCCATATCCTGCAGCATCGACTGTCTTCTCTGTCCCGTTGCGGGTTACATTGATTTTCAGCCTGAACTCAACAGAATGGTAACCCATGATATAATCGTCTGCGATAAAAGAGACCAATGCGGCATGTTCTGAGTAGCTATTGTTTATCATGACATCAATCATGCTTTCTGTAACAATGTCTCCTGTCCTGCGCGCTGTGACCTTAAGGAGGCTTGCAGACACTATATCTTCAGCAGATATATTATTGCCGGTCAATGCATCCTGTGCGCTGACGGCAAAATAGGCACGTTCTCCAGGCAATACTATGCCTTCAGGTGATACGATGCTGACAAATACATTATTTACCCTGATGGAAGAAGATACTTCCTTTGCGTCGCCATCTATGCTGACTGATACGGCCAGCCTGTATATGCCCCCCATATCAGGAGCATTGAATACCATGACGCATGACTTGTCTCCATAATCATGCTTAAGGCGGTTGCGCACATCTTTTGGCATGGCTGCATAATTGACATAATCAGAAAGCCTGAACAGCTGATATTCTCCGTCCGATACATCAACATTATCTTTATCGTAGATACCTTCAAGATTTATGGCAGATGCATTACAGCCGTCTGTCATACTATACAGGTTTATACAGTGCTTATTTTTTGTATCTGATCCGGATATGATCATTGCGCTGCTCTCCCCGGGAGCCAGACTGCCAGACAGGCCGAAACCGTCAGAGATGGGATATAATGAAAAATCAATGTTGTCTACTTCTATGCGTATCTTTCGCACTTCCTGTTTGCCGTCATACATAAACTTGAACTGCACCTGATATTTGCCTTTTGCCGAGGAAGGGATAATATATTCTCCTCTGAAAACACCGTCACTGTCGGGGGAGAGAACTATCTTTTCCAGAGTGCCATGGCCTGATATCTTTGCCTCAGACTTTTCGACATCATCTGTTATCAGGATACCTTCCGAACCAAGGACTGATGCTTTCATGAAGATTGTGTCTCCCGGCGATACCTTATCTACTGGGTTGTCTGATTCGTCAACCACAGATACTATGAGATTGAAGATCTCAATACGATATGATTCGTAAACAAGGCCGTTATTGAATATTATAGAATGCGTTCCTGAAATAGGGGACAGCTGCAGTGTTGTGCTCAGGATGCCATATTCGTCCGTATGGCCTACAGAAAAATTAAATATCTCTATGTTGCCTTCAGAGTCAAAGACATCCATTTTGATCTCTGCATTATATATCGGGTCACCTTCTGAATCTAATGCGAGCACCAGAAGGCCTGTCTCCGGATACGGCGGCTCAAAGACGTGCCTGATGCGCTTTGCGAAAACAACAAAATTTCCTTTCGGGTCAATATACCAGACTGTATATTTCCCGCCGCCTATCTTCAGGACTGAGCCTTCCTCAATGTAATGGCCGTCATCGCCCGAGAATGTGAAATTAGTATCATTGCTGACATACAGCCTATCATATGAGCCGGAAACATTCTCAAGAAGCATGTAGTAATTATCAGAGCCTGTGTTGTATACTGCTGCCGTGACATCTTCCATGGACGGGTCAGGCGTTATTGAATAATCTTCGGGTGCGCCAAATGGTGAGACAACAAAAGAATCTCCCACAAGCTCGGCACGCATCTCAGCTATCTCTACGACTGAGACCGGGACAGTAATTGATATGGGAACTGTTGCTGTGGTATCAATGACGGTCACTGTCACATCATATATGCCTGCCACATAAGGCGCATGAAGTATAGATATGAAAGAACCGAAATCATCTGTGACCTCTATGTTCTGTTCAATAGTCACACCTGAAGAATCTATAAGAGCTATAGATATATTGACATAACTGATAAAAATGGGGAAGGACATTGCGAATCCATCTACAGTTATATTTTCACCTGCTATATAACTTGCAGAATCAGTACCTATGGAAAGTATTATGTCATCTGCAAACGCCGGTGCAGACAAGGCACAGGCTGACATGAGTGCAAAAAACAAGAGAATTATATATCTTGCGGGTTTTCCGGCATATAATAATTTATCCATATATATCGACCATCTAGAAATTATTGTTAAGATTGAGTATATATAATGTTCGGTTATCGGGTTTGACATACCCGGTATATGCCACAGACTATCACAGGGATTGATGACTGATATAAGAGACAGGGATTGATGACTGATATAAGAGACAGGGATTGATGACTGATATAAGAGACAGGGATTGATGACTGATATAAGAGACAAGGATTGATGACTGATATAAGTGCATACTGAAACAGGCAATATTATTCAAGCGTATCAATATCTTTCCTGAAATGTTCGGTATCTATCTCAGTCACGCCTTCTTTTTTCAGGGCCCTGGCAATCGGAGCGATTGCTTCTTTCGGCAGCGTCACTTCCTGCACCATATTGACAGTTCCTTTGAATGTTATTTTCAGGACATCTGAGTTGTCTATTGTAATTTTCATAAAAGCACACCCTCCTTTTATATTGGGTTTGCAGGCTTAAATAATTAAAAAAGCTCCAAAATTGATGTATATTTATATATTTTTAAGTCCTTATTGATGATATAGTGGTTAATATGAGTGTCTATGAAGGTTCTATGGAAATTGATGATTGTAAGACAGATATGGATGAAGCTGTATTTTCTAAATTAAATGAGCTTGGTGTCTGCAACAGGAATATTGCGTATCTTATGAAGGACAAAAAGGTATTTTCATATGATGAAGCTGATTTTGAATGGGAAGACAAGAAAATAACACTCAAGGAAGACAGGATAATTGCACTCAAGAAAATGCGAAATCTTATAAACTATGGCTTTGATGCACTGAGCGCTTATCTTTTAGAAAAGGAAGGATATGACGGGCTTGCAATAGATCTTATAAATGATCAGATGTCGTATGATGAAATTACAGGCATTCTTCTGCTGCAGGACAATGACAAGAATATAGGGATGCCTGTGATAGATGAAATGAATATGGAGAGGTATGATGCATACTTCAATAAAGGACATAAAGCTATTGATACGCTTGTTCAGCTAAACATTATTGAAGCCGATGATTGTGAATTTGTGCCGGATTCTGAATTTTATCAGATATTTGAAGAGAATGAAATAACTTTAAGAAACATAAACAGGCTGGTTCTTGAAGATGTTGAAAGTGATATTGAAGCAAAATATGAAGATGCGGAAGACAGAATAAAGATTGCCAAACACATATCGTCATATATTAATGACGGAATCGATTCTGTGTCTGCTGCGACAGAAGTAATAGATGTTGGGATTAAGGCACTGGATGAGATATACTGCACATACAGGTCTTTGAGGGACAGTCCTGAAGGGTATTCGCCTACCGAAGCTTTTGACAAGACTTTTAACTGTGAGAATCTTACGAGAACGATTTTGGAACAGAGAAGATCATGAGTGTTTTACAAAGATTTATAAATTTTTATTTTTCTTATAACTATTATGAAAAAGGTAATCATCGCCTCAAGAAACCAGGTCAAGATCAATGCTGCTAAAATAGGCTTTGAAAAAATGTTCCCTGATGAAAGCTTTGAATTTGAAGGGGTGTCCGTACCATCAGATGTCAGCGACCAGCCTATGAATGATCAAGAGACGATGACCGGTGCCATCAACAGGGCTGAGAATGCGAAAAAGAATTTCAACAGTGCAGACTACTGGGTAGGCATAGAGGGCGGACTTGAGAAAAGGCAGGATGAGATAGAAGCTTTCAACTGGGTTGCCATAAGATCAAAGGACAAACATGGAAAGGCAAGAACAGGAACCTTTTTTCTGCCTAAGAAAATTGTTGAACTGATTGATGCGGGAAAAGAGCTTAGCGAAGCAGATGACATCGTCTTTGAGCGTACAGATTCAAGACAAAAAAATGGAGCTGTCGGAATCCTGACAGGAAATATTATAGACAGGACCAAATATTGCGCTGAAGCTGTCATACTCTCGTTGATCCCGTTCAAGAATCCTGATATCTACTGATAGAAAATGATATCTTT
>JAGLUQ010000036.1 GCA_023134675.1 Candidatus Aenigmatarchaeota archaeon
GAGGTTGAGGTCGGTGATGTTGTGAAAGTTGCTTTAGAGAATGCTAAGAAAGTGTTTGGGATTTGAGATTATTTAATAATCATTCGTTTTTGATAATTTCCGAACTTCGCGATTCTTTAGCTTTATTTACTTCTTCCTCAAATTTGTTTATCAGCATTTCAAGTTCGTCTTCAGGTTCCTTTTCTGTATGTTCCGGTGCTGATTCCTGGATATCATCTCTTTCTGCTTTAAATTCATCTTTAGCAGGCAGGTCTTCTGCCTTTTCAGGTGCCATGACATGCTCTGTCTCCGGAGCGATTTTACTTTCAATGCTGTTCATATCTATTTCGTGACTTTCAGCATCTTTATCATGATCTATGTTGAATGCCTTGACAATCATCTGCTCAAGCTCGTTCATCCTTGTATCCGGCCTGTGTTCTGTCCGTGCCTTTATTTCCAGGACTGCAAGGGATGTCGTGAATAAGAAAAATGTGACAAGTGCGTATGCTATGATGTCTATCATGGTCTTTTATTTGTTTTAGGGTGTATATAAGATTGATTCTTTAAGAGACTGTTTTTGAGAACTCTTTCACTTTTTCTATGAAGTCGTTTTTATCATCATATCCTGAATGTCTGCAGTTCTCTGATTTTTTTAGTTTGCCTAGTATATATGCGGAGACTTTCAGTTCATCTATAGAGAACATGCCTATGACAGGCTTTTTTAGGACTATCGCGTCTGATATTTCTGCACCGACACCAAGGCTCGGGTTGGAAATCTCTGCGACCATGAAGTCGCATTCTTCTATCCATCTGTAATCTCTTTCGTAGATGTGGGCGGTGTCAAGACCGTTCTCTTTCTCGATGGATCCGTCTTCTGTTGTGTGCGTCGTCAGGACATCGAATCCTGCTTCCTGCAGCACGTCTGTCAGTTTTTTTAGGTTGACCAAACCTGTGTTCTGATATCCTCCGCGCATGGAGCATGCAAAATAGACTTTCATAGCTGAGATTTTGTTTTTCGGATTTATAAGATTTTGGGATATATGTTCTAAAACTGATATACTTTATCTTTGTAATCTTTAAGTATGTCCCTGTCCTAAATATTGATAATAGAGTATTAGGCGTCGTTACTACAAGCAGCATACTTAGTTTATTAGAGAAATATTAGGTTAGAGGAAAGTGAAGCAATATGGATATGTTTACTGAATTAAGCATAATATTGTTTTTGACTGTCTTGATCTCTGCTGTGATGCACTTTCTTAAACAACCGTTGATCATAGGTTATATACTTGCAGGAATCATCGCAGGACCTGTCGTCTTTAATCTAGTGCAGTCTGCAGACACTTTCTCGACCTTTGCACAGATGGGCATAACATTTCTTCTGTTTATGGTCGGTCTGAACCTGAATTTTCGGGTGATAGGCGATGTCGGAAAAACATCATTATTGACCGGTATCGGTCAGGTTATCTTCACATCACTTATCGGATATTCTATTATAAGATTCTTATTAGGCTTTTCAAATATCATCTCAATATATCTTGCTATAGCTATCTCTTTCAGCAGTACGATCATAATCATGAAACTTCTGTCAGACAAGAAAGATCTAGAGGCGCTTTATGGAAGGATTTCTATAGGTTTTCTTATTGTGCAGGATCTTATAGCTATATTTGTACTGACCCTGATATCATCGATTCAAAGAGGGAACAGTGTGACTGGGTTTGCTTTCGAATCTGTGATAAAAGGGGTCGGTTCCATAATTGTCCTGGTTCTGATAAGCCTATATATTTTTCCTTATGTAACCAAGCTGATTGCGAAATCTCAGGAATTTTTGATGCTTTTTGCTATCAGCTGGTGTTTTGCAGTAGCATCAGTATTCAACTACCTTAACCTTTCAATAGAAGCAGGGGCATTGCTTGCGGGAATAAGCTTGTCTATGACACCAAACCATTATGAAATAAGCTATAAGATGAGACCTTTGCGTGATTTCTTCATAATATTGTTCTTTGTGCTATTGGGTTCTCAGATGGTTTTTGCCAGCATCTCTCAATATATTGTGCCTGCAATCTTATTGTCCGCGTTTATCCTTATCGGAAACCCGCTGATTGTGATGACATTGATGGGGTTATTGGGCTACACGAAGAGGAACAGCTTTCTGGCAGGCCTTACTGTCGCTCAGATCAGTGAATTCTCTTTAATCTTGATTGCGTTAGGGGTCAAGATGGGCCACCTGACAGGCGAGATAATCTCTTTGATAACATTGATTGCCTTGATAACTATCGCAGGCTCTACATATATGATAATTTATTCAAATCAGCTGTATAGGTTCCTATCGAGATATCTCGTCCTGTTTGAAAGACCGGGGAAGAAAATTGATGAACATAAATATCACAAAAATGAGAATTATGACATAATACTTTTCGGGCATGATGATATTGGCTATGACATCACGACATCATTGAAAAAAATAAAAAAGAAATTTCTTATTATAGATTACGATCCAAAGGTCATAATCAATTTATCCAAGGATGGATATGACTGTAAATATGGGGATGTGAATGATACAGAACTTCTTGATGAGCTGAATTTTTCAAAATCAAAGATGATTATCTCTACAATACCTGCAATAGATACGAATCTGCTGTTAATCAGGAAAGTAAAAGATGTGAATAAGGATGCGATAATCTCGGTTGTAGCACAGCAGATTGATGATGCCCTAAAGCTCTATGATGCGGGAGCCACTTATGTTATAATGCCTCATTTCTTAGGCGGACGCCAGGCATCGACATTGATTGAGAATAATCAATTAAGCCTTAGCGGGTTCCTGAATGAGAAAGTCGCCCATATTGAAAATCTGAAACTTCGAAAGGGTATGGGGCATGAACATCCAAAATATATTCATCATTAAGTTTTTTGTCTGATATCTGTATTTATATTATCCTGTCTTGAACAAGAATAAGGAATAAGGTAACAATATAAAAAATAATTGGTATATATATCTGTATTGGTTGATTCTTATGGCAGATGCATCTGAGACAGGAAATGGAAACCCTTTTGAGAACGCAATGAAAGATATGGAAAAGGCGGGAGAAATTGCAAATATTCCCCTTGAGAGCCTTGAGGTCTTAAAAAAGCCTAAAAGGGTTCTTAATGTCACATATCCTGTCAAGATGGATGACGGTAAGATAAAGTATTTTGAAGCGTACAGGGTGCAGTACAATGATGCTCGCGGACCTACCAAGGGAGGGATAAGATTTCATCCGAATGTTAATCTTGATGAGGTCAAAGCTCTTTCTTTTTGGATGGCTTTAAAATGCGCTGTTGCTGACATACCTTACGGCGGCGCTAAAGGCGGTGTCACCCTGAACCCTAAGGAATATTCGGCAACTGAGATTGAGAGAGTGTCAAGAGGATATATGAGAGCTGTGCATAGCTTTATCGGTCCGATGATTGATATACCTGCGCCTGATGTATATACGAATCCGCAGATTATGGCATGGATGCTTGATGAATATGAGAAGATTGAAGGAAAGCATGTTCCTGCTGTGATAACCGGAAAGCCTGTCGAGGTCGGCGGGAGCAAAGGCCGCGGATCTTCTACATCTATGGGCGGCGCCTATATATTGCGTCATATGAAAGATGAGATGGATATGGTGCCGGACAATCCTTCTGTCGCTATACAGGGTTTTGGCAATGTCGGGCTTAATATCGCAAACATCCTTTCTGTATGGGGCGGCTATAAGATTGTAGCTGTCAGCGATTCCAAAGGCGGCATCTATGACAAGGACGGCCTTGATGTGAAAGATGTTATTGCGCAGAAAGAGAGCAAGGGCACAGTCGTGGGATTTCCCGGGACAAAGAAGATAACTAATGAGGAGCTTTTAGAACTTGATGTTGATGTGCTTGTGCCTTCAGCTCTTGAAAACCAGATAACCAAAGGCAATGCTGATAAGATAAAGGCAAAAATCATTCTTGAGATGGCAAACGGTCCTGTGACTTTTGATGCTGATAAGATACTTCATAAGAGAGGCTGTGTCGTGATACCTGATATACTTGCCAATGCAGGCGGTGTTATAGTCAGCTATTTTGAGTGGGTGCAGAACCTTAAAGGGTTCTATTGGGTTGAGGATGAGGTTCTCCTGAAGCTTGAGCAGATGATGATTGATGCATTCAAGAATGTTCTGGAGCATGTTGAAAGGTTCAGTACAGATTACAGGACTGCGGCATATATTCTTGCTATAAACAGGATACTTGTTGCCGAGCAGATGAGAGGAAGCCTGTAGGTGCATAGTTATTTATTGTTTTTTACCTATATTTTAGAGGGTTGATATGGCAGACTATAAGATTATTTTCAATAGAGATGACTGCATCGGCTGCGGTGCATGCGTCAGTGCCTGTCCTGATAATTGGGAGATGGAAGATGCAGGCGACAAGGCAAAGCCGAAAAAGGTTGAGATATCTGATAAGGAATACGCTTGCAATAAGGAGGCTGAAGATGCCTGTCCTGTTGATGCCATTATAATTGAGGAAAAGAAGTGATTGGTATGGTTGAGAAAAAAGAAAAAATCAAGAAAGATATGTCTGTCCAGAATATTCTGACTAAATACCCGGAAACAATATCTGTATTTCAGGATCATGGTCTGCACTGCATCGGCTGTTTCGCTGCGGCCTTTGAGACGTTAGAGCAGGGAGCTATGGCTCACGGTCTTGATATTGATAAGCTTTTGAAGGATCTGAATATGTCTTTAGAAAAAGAGAAACACTGATTATTTTAGATTTTTATAATACTGTTTATATCTTCTACATTCTTCTCTATCGTGTCCATCTTGTTGACTGCGTCCCTTAGAAGTGTTGTGCCGGTGTCCCTGCTGGACTTGAGCTGTTCTACAATTTTTCTGAGTTCACCTGATTCATGTTTGAGCGAGGCTATCTGCGCCTTTATCTCATTGAATTTTTTGAGGCTTATGAACAATGGTCCTACCTGTGGGTTCACAATCTTTTTTGGGAGCGGCTCTGCCGGTTGAGAATCTTGAATCTGTGTTTCTGGTGTCTGGTTTTGAAGAGGACCTATTGGTTGAGAATTTTGAATCTGTGTTTCTGGTGCTTTAGCCTCATCGCTTTTTAGCCCTTCAAGGTTCATGTTGTTGAGCTCTTCTTTTATCCTGGCAAGTTCGTCTTTGTGAGAGTCTTCCTGTGCAGGTGGAAATTGTCTGTCCATAACTTTCACAACAATTATTTCTTTTAACATCTATATATATATTTCAATTAGCTTTTGTCTTTTTAATATCTTCTATGATAAGCTCGTTTCCTTTGACAGTTTCGCATACTTCGCCGCATTCGGGACATCTGAGGAAATGTACATGGCCTGGCACTTCTATTTTTCCTTCAAAGCCGCAGGAACATTTTCCTTTCGCATCAATCTTTTCTGCTTCAATTCTGATGCTTTCAAGATCTGTTCCTCTTCTCATCTCTTTCAATGTGCTCAGAAACACTTCTTTGTCAGCTCTCATCGCACCCAGTTTCACTTTTATGTCTCTTGGGTTTTTCTCAAGATTGTTCAGGACATGCTGCACTGCAGAAAATTCATGCATGATATTATTTTAATAGCAATGTATAAATATTAAGCATGGTATCTGGCGGGGAAAGTCATGAAAGGCCTGTCGTTGTCTGCGGCATAGGCAATTCAACACGCGGTGATGATGCCTGCGGACCGTATGTTGTTGAAATGCTGAAAGATAAAGATTCTCGTCTTAGTCTTATTGATTGCGGTCTCGCTCCTGAGAATTTCACAGGGAAGATAAAGCATATTAATCCCAGGATGATTGTGATTGTTGATGCAGCTGATCTGGGCAGGGATGCAGGATCTTTTGAGAAGATAGATATTGAGAAGATAAAAGGCCAGCTGATGTCTACACATAAGCTTCCTGTTTCGCTTTTTATTGAGTTTTTGCAGAAAGAGATAGGCTGTGCTGTTGAGTTTATCGGGATACAGCCAAAAGGTCTTGGTTTCTGTGAGGATATGAGCGAAGAGTGTGTTCTCGGGTGCGATAGGGTTGTTGAGATGATTCTGGAACTGGTTGATGCGTGATGATTGTTGCGTTAATAATATAAACAATGCAAACATTATCTATTCTATGGAAGAGGCAAATATATCTATTTTCAACAAAGAGGGTGAAAAACTTGCCGGTCTTATGACAATACCGGACGCTAAAAAAGAGAGGTATCCGACAATAATCCTTGTGCATGGCTTTGATGTCACGAAAAGTGAATTCGGTCTTTTTGATGTCCTTTCAAAAAGTCTTTCTGATTCCGGGTTTCTTGTATACAGGTTTGACTTTTCCGGCTGCGGTGACAGTGAAGGCGACTATTCAAAGACATCTTTGACGAAGCTTAAGGATGATCTTTCATGCATAATTGATTCTGTCAAGTCTCAGGATATTGTTGATCCTGAAAATATAGGGTTTCTTGCTCAATCGTTCGGCACTTCTGTTTTTGTATCTCTTCATCCTGATGCTAAAGCTGTGGTCCTTATGGGGTCTATATCGCATCCCGGTGATGTTTTCAAAAAGCAATTTCAGATGTTAGGGAGCCTTTATAATCCGGATGACATATCAATAAGGCTTAGGTCAGACGGCAGAAAGACTGTGGTCCGCAAGGTATTCTGGGATGATTTTGAGAACTATGATCTTCCTGAAGATATAAAAAAAATAAGATGTCCTCTTCTTTTCATAAACGGTTCCAAAGATACGAGAGTGCCTATCTCAGAGAGGGACAGCTATTTTAGCAATGCTAATGAGCCTAAAGAGAAAGTGGTTATTGAAGGAGCAAGCCATGGCCTTAATCCGAAAAGGGATGAAGTGTCCGGGATTGTTGTTGAATGGTTCAAGAGATGGCTGGGCTGAGAATTAATTTTTACTTGTGTTAGTATCCAGAACTAAGCAAGCTTAAGGTTGTTCTTTGTTTAGAACACAAGCTTTTTATCAACTTTTAATTAAAGAAATATCTAATTTTGAATCTTTTTCAGTCTCGTTAAAAGCAATTTCAAACCCGTTGACTGCAGAATATATGTTATTTAATAGTCCGTCAATAAAGGTATTTGCTTGTTCATCAGTTCTGATTATTGTTTCATCTAATCTGTTTAGAATATTTATCAAATCTTTTCTTTCTACTTTTTCAGTATAATATTCATCTTTAAGATTAAGATTGTCAATGTTTTCCTGACTAAAAATTTTCTGGGCTATATATCCCATTGCTATGAGTGGGTAATCAGTTTCTTTGGTATGATATGCTTTGCTTCTAGTTCTAGGGTTGGATAATCTTATGGTACATACTTTTTCGCCATATCGTTCTAAATATTCTAAAATTTTTTCTTGATTCATATTGATAAATATTATTAATGAATATTTTAAAGTTATCCCTTTATTATCACTCTTAAGTTGACAGTTTTACTTAAGGAACTCTTAAAAAGTACTTTTATTCCTATATTGATTTAATATACTGTGGTTTGTTGCGGAGTGAGCGAAGCGAACGGTGGAAGTTTCATTCGAAAATTTAGGTGTTATGCAAGCTTAAGACCGTTCTTTGTTTTCTTGTCGGGAACTGCAAGTACAACATCACCGTTATCCTGGAAAAAACCGG
>JAGLUQ010000037.1 GCA_023134675.1 Candidatus Aenigmatarchaeota archaeon
GGATGGCTTTCAGGGCCGCTGAAGAAGACACTGAATTATAATGATCTGACATATTCTAATTCCGGGCTGAAGGATGAATGGGTGATAAGCCTTCTTTCATCATTTGCCAAAAAGGAATATACTGACCATGTCGCAGAGCAGATACTCAGGAAGATGGTTGAGCTTAAGGTTGATGATAAGTCTGCGGCAAAGAAGCTTGGCCTGGGTAAGATTGATGATAAGAGCATGATAAAGGATGTTGTTGATAAGGTGCTTAAATCCAATGCCGATGCTGTGAAAGATTACAGGGGCGGTAATGAGAAAGCTCTGCATTTCCTTGTCGGCCAGGTGATGCGCGAGACCAAGGGTCAGGTTGACGCGAACACGGCGAAGAAGCATATTCTTGAAGAGCTTGATAGTTGAGCATCAAAAAAACAGTTATCAGAAGAACCCTGGATTGGGCGAGGGAATCAGATTCCCTGGCGCCCGGGAAAGACATGCTTTCCCTGGAGGGGTTTAATTGTCTGTTGCTCCATACCACCCGTCAAATAGATTAGCATATATCTTCTTTCAGGGATATCTATATAGTATCTTAAGATATATAAAGGTTTCTATAAAACTGACATAGATTTTTACTGATTATATCATAAAGTATTATCTGTTTAGAAATATAGGCGTTTTTGACATATAAATTTATAATATTTAGAAATAAGATATATTGATGCTGTCCCAGATAACAACTTCAAAAGATATCAGAGAAATAAAGCCGTACAGGCTTTCCGACAGAGAGAAACTTGTGCTTTATGCCCTGGCAAGATGGCCTTCTTACAGCGATGTGGACGCTTCGGAAAAGGTCAGCATGAAAAGATCCACATTCACAGCGATAAAGAAACGGCTCAAAGACAAAAAAGTATACAGACTAAAATACAGGCTCAGTTTCAGGTATATTGATGAAGAGATAATAAAATGCACATTTTTTGAAATAAACCCGAACATTGATAAAGATGTCTTAGAAGAGTTCTCAAAAGCTGTATTTGACTCATATTCTAACAGTGTCTATAACATAATCACAGATTCGGTATATGTAGGATTTAATTTTGTCAAAGATTTCGCAAAGCTGAAAAAAGGAAGATTCAAATTTGAGGAGAGATGGCTGAAGAAAAAGATATTTACAAAAGAATACCCTAAATATATCAATTTCTCAAACAAGCATTCCAAAATCATGTTCAACTACGCACCTATGATAAAGCACATATTCCGCATAGACATTGATGATGATGAAATAGACAGCCTTGATAAATACAGGATTAAAGACAGAAAGATTGCAAAGGCAAAACTTAGCAAAAATGAGAAGATAGTCATACATCATATGCTTCTCCAGTCGGAGAAGAGCGATCTGTATCTTTCAAAGCAGGCAGGCATGAATCTCCAGACATTCAATAAGGCAAAAAGGAGGGTTCTTGACAGAGGCATAATCCGGCCGATAATAATACCTATGCACAAGACGCTTGAAAACGAGATTATCGTATTTAAACATTTCAAGTTCAACCAGGCCCTGACATTTGAGGAGAGATTTGAAGTCCTAAGATATATGGACAAGAAACATCCACATCATTTCATGAGGATATATGATGAAAACGAGTGCATATGCATCTCTGTATACAGAGACTATCCCATATATCACAAGAACATCAAGAAAATAGAAGAATATGTGGCCAAAAACAGTATAACATCACATAAGCCGACGATTGCTGTAGTGCCTATCAAGAACATAATATACCTAAAGAATGTGGTGTTCTCCGGGCTTTATAGGAAGATGTCTGAAACTGATGAAGAGAATATATAAGCTTAAAAAAGTGTATGATGAAATAGTCTTGGGCTCGTGGCTCAGTTTGGATATTTTGGAAGAGCAGTTTTTCGGAACCAAAAAGAGCGACTGGCTTCGGACCAGTAGGTCGGGGGTTCAAATCCCTCCGGGCTCATTTTTATTATATATGCCTATTTCTATAAAATATGTGTGTGAGACCGGCTATGAAAAAAAGGACAGATTCAAGGAACAGGCCGTCGTATCTTAGATGGTGCTATGAATGCAATGTGCCTCTGCTTAGGAAGAAATGCGACCTTTGCGGGGGGAAAGGGATAGCTGTTGCTATATCTTCGCCCGGCGATGCAAGGCCTGCGCTTGAAGAGGACAGATTGCTTACAGTCAGGACAATCTCTGAGGAATACGGGCCGCAGATTAAAAGAGCTATCAAAGGCAAGACAATTATTCTGAACAAGGCGCCGGGAATTGACAGGACAGACGAGGTCATTATAGACGGGATAAAGATTGGTATTCTTGAGTTTGACATTTTTGAGAAGAAATTCAGGTTTATACCATCTATTGAAGGCTGCGCCGCATTTGACAGGTTTACCAAAAGGAAGATTATGGTCAAAGGCGGGCTTAAAGGACATCTGAAAGGCAAGCATCTGAGCTATGATGATATCATAATTCCTAAAGGGCAGGTGTTTGAGGCTGGCGATTATGCTATACTTTTGTTCCCTGACGGAAATATAGGGAAGGGCATTTTGAAAGATGGGTTCCAGCATAGTGAAAAGGCAGTAAAGATACTTGACATGACAAAAGAGGATGTTTGTTTCTCTAAAATTACGAATCCTATGGAAAAGATAATAAAGGCTAACAGGGGGCATCTTAACATTATTGAGAAAGAGGCATCGGATTTCATAAAAGAGACTATTGAGGCGGCCGGGAAACCTGTCAATGTCGCATTCAGCGGGGGCAAGGACAGTCTTGTGATACTTGAGCTTGTCAAGGGAGTGACACCACGATCTGAGACAATCTTCATAGATACAGGCCTTGAGTTTCCTGAGACTGTGGCTTATGTCGGCATGATGCAGAAAAAGACAAAGAAGAAGATAAGGTGTGTCAGGAGTACGAAAGATCTTCTTACAGAGGCTGAAGTGTTCGGGCCACCGGCAAAAGATTACAGGTGGTGCTGCAAGACGCACAAGCTTGCGCCTGTTGCTGAGTATATAGGGCTCAATTATCCTGACGGGTGCCTTACTTTTGAAGGGAAAAGGAGATATGAGTCATTCTCAAGAGCACTTTCAAGGCGTGTGGATAACAACCCGTTCGTTCCGGGGCAGACCAGCGCCTATCCTATACTTGAGTGGAGATCTCTTGAGGTCTGGCTGTTTATTTTCTCTAAAGGGCTTAGATATAATTCCCTGTATGACAAGGGCTTTGAGAGGATTGGGTGCTGGATGTGCCCGGCAGGACTTGATTCTGAATTTGAGAAGGCAAAGGAACTGCATCCTGAGAAGCACAGGAAGTTCTACAAGTTTCTGCTTGGCTGGGCTGATTCCAGGGATCTTGGGAAGAAGTATGTCAGGCTGGGCTTCTGGAGATGGAAGAGCTATCCTAAAAAGATGCTTGAGATTGCCCGTGATAAAGAGATTAATCTTGTGCCGCATGTGAAAGGCTCAGAATATTCTGTGTCAAGCGTATCCGGTGTTGTGCCGTGCCATGACAGGAAGTTTTCCATTGAGGCTGTGCTTAACGGGATAAAGGATTTTGAAAGGCTTGGCAATGTTCTGAATGTGCTTGGAAGCGTGAGCTATTCAAAAGATATGGGTGCGCTTCGGTTCAAGAGTTCAGGGTGTGATGTCTCTGTGTTTGCCAGCGGGCATATTATGATAAAGTCTGATTCAAAGGCGGATGCGAAGAGAGCTCTTATTGAGACTGTCAGGACAATTATCAGGTTTGAGACATGCAATATGTGCGGTATCTGCGCAAGGAAATGTGAGAGGAAGGCTATAAGTGTTGTTGATGAGAAGATACATATCGGGGCGTCATGCACGCATTGCGGGAAGTGCAACAGGTCTTGCCAGACTTATACTTATTCTGAGAAAGTTGTTGATATGTCGAGGGTGAAGAAGGTTTAGGAAATTCTTTTGTTTTCATAATCCATTTTTTGCCAACGATTCATTTCTATATCTATCTAATTCTGTGACTTCTTCTGCAAACCATCCGGGTCGGATAAATGATCTGCATGCACCAATATTATCAAATTCGACTTCGGCAATCATAAGTCCTTTGAGACGGCCTTCATATATATCCAATTCTGCAGTCATATCATTTTCAAGTTCAATATAATATCTTGTCTTTTTAACACTGTATTTTGTTTTTTGCAATAATTTGTCAAAAGTTTCTTTTGGAATATCAATTTCCCATTCATCCCGTTCAAATGTACCCGGCCCTTTTAATGTGAAAAAATATTGTTCATCTTTTTTTCTTATCCTTGCTGAATATTTATCATTTATTTCTTTTTTTTCTATCAGGTCTTTATGGCCTTTAAGGCTATCGTATGTCTCTTTTAAAATGTCTGCCAAATCGGAATCATTAAAATAATATTGTTCTATTTCGCTTTTATGGATACAGGACAGGTCGGGCAAAAGAGTTTTGTCAACTGTATATTTTCTTTCAATCTCTTTTCCCATAAGATCACATCCTGATTATTTCTATTATATCATCAAAGCATTGCTTATAATGTATTTTATCCACATCACCATCATATTTTGCTCCGCCTACAAAGCCTCGTCCGCCACCATTGTAAAACTTATTGAGCCTGTCAATTATGAATCTGTGTTTTTCATCCTGTATCTCATAGGCAATCCTGCCATTTTCCCAGATTGCAATTATTGCATCACGTTCTTCTTTTTTCTTTTCAGAATCCAAAAGATATGCCCTGACATCTTTTGATTCAAGAGTTTCCGGCACCAATGCCATTGTGATTTTTGTTTTCAGATCATTGTTTTCCATTGTATATTCAGTTATTGTGCTGTCCATATCTTCTATGGCACGAGGCCTGATTTTTGTCCTGTAATCCTGGGATATCATCTTGAAATCACTGCTTAAAAATTGACCATCTGCTATAGTTTTTACTATTTTTCTCTTATCGTAACCTGAAGTTATTACATCCTGCAGCATTGATGCAAGATCATAAGAGTCCTTATCTGTTATCTTACCGTCAATCTGATCATGCTGCCTTGCATATTTCGCAATTTCTTTTGCATACATGTCTTCGGCCAGAAATCTGTTCTGGACTATCTGGCTCGCACATAGGTCTGTATCAACAATAAACTCATCCACTATAGAGCTTACTTTATCTTTAACTGATTCCGGCCATTTGTGATGATCGTACCATGAGACTTTATTTTTGAAAAGGGGTTCGCTATATATTTCTAAAAAATAGTTTAACAGAGCATCATTATAACCGATGTCTGCAATCAGTATCTTGTCTCCGTCAATGAACTTTGAAGATATGTTTTCTAATGCATCAATAACACCAGTCACATCATTACCCTGCTCCTGATGATGCACGAAATAATGTTCTGCTGCAATATCATTTTCACAGGCATATCTTTCAATTATTGCATGGCATGCAAGTCCGTCTACATCAATACCGTGAGCTACAACATAAAGCATTTTCATACACCTTTAATTTTTATATTTTTCTGTCAACGGATTCAGGACATCTGTTCTTATCATCTCTGTTGTCTTATCTTCAAATCCGTAGGTCATTATTTCTTGTGTGCCTGTATCATATACAATCCTTGAAATATCAAGATCTAAAGGATTATCTGATTCTATATGGCTTGAATCAAACTCTTTTTTTATTATATCAAATATTTCAAGCTGTTTTGCGTTTGATGTTGTTGACTGTTTACCGTTTACCCTGTTTTCAAGGCGCTTTTTGACTATATCTGCGTCACATATGACCTGGATAATATATACTTTATCTAATCCATTTTTTATGGCTGTTTCGTATGCTCGCTGCCTCATCCCCTTTTTTGAAAATGTAGCGTCGAAGATCACATCACTATCTTCAGAGATATAAGTGTCAAGCCGATCAAAAGCAGTATTATAAACCACTTTTTTTTGCTCAGGTATCTTGTGCTCATATTTATTTACTATTTTTCTGTAAGCTTCATCTTCACATTTAAGTATAGGGTTTAATAGATGCTGGAAATCAATCAGATCTTTATCTTTGGATTCAATCCAGTCACTTATTATTTTCGCAGGAGAGGGTTCATCTAGGATTCCTGTATAATCTATACATTCTGTGAAAAGTTCTTTGCGTATGTCATCTGTACTTATCAGCCAGGCACCAGTCTTATATGCAAGTTCTTCTGCCACTGTTGACTTTCCTGATGCTACATAACCCACAGACATAAATAATCTAGGCTGATTTACAGAATCATCCATCGCAATCACCTCTCAGACCCGGATATATCAAGCGTTAAGTGCATACGCATCTGAAATATCGAAATAGGCGCTTGCGTCTTTTTCCATTGCCTTTTTTGCAACAGGATCATCTATGCCTGAGGCTATCATTGTAGATATTTCACCGCGGATAAAGGCCCTGTATGAGACATAGAAATCAAGAAGCCTGTCCACACCTTCTTTATCGTCTGTTGTCTCGATGTATGAATGTTTCATTGTTTCTGCAAGATCTGATCTTTCGTGTTTTACAGCATCCATATAAGCAAATGCAAGATCAGAGATAACATCCATATAACTGAACTTATCCTTAAATCCGATTCCATCAAAGACTTTTACAGTACCGTCTTCAACAAACATATTTCCTGCGTGTGCATCACCATGGCACTGCCTGATGAATCCGTTCTCTTTTCTTTCAAGAAGATATGCTTCATTCTGTCCAATAAAATCTGTATATGATGCTTTTATTGACCCAAAAACTTCTTTTGATATTGTATATCCTATAAAATCACTTGTTATCCCAAATGCTTCATCAAAATTTTCAGTAATTGCGTTATGGCCAATATCTGAGATTTCATTGCCTGTCTTTGAACGTTTATGTGCTGCCCCGAGAATTTGTCCGATCTGGTCTGCATGATCTTCAGTGACTTCATCTCTCTCATATAAATTACTTAGTTGCTGTTCTGAGTCAAAACGCCTCATAACAAGAATCGGCATTTCTGATCCATCATTGTCATTTATTGACAGAACATGCGTATTTAAGTCAGGGCAATATGCCTGATCGATTGATGCTGTGTTTATAGCTGTTGTTTTTCTTGCATCTATCCCGCGCAAATCAGTAAAACCAAGATCTATCGGCTTTATCTCTTTTGCAACTTCATCCTTACCGAGATATATTACAGACATATGTGTCTCAACTATATCCTCAATAGGACCTATAATTTCCTCTATTGCTGTATTTTTTTTCATTTCCATCACCACTATATTTTAAGTGCGCTTTGTCACTTATAGATAGTAATTATTCAGCAGCATATAACAACCTATGTGTCATACAAGGATGATACATAATGTCTGCAAGTTGCACAAACAATCACAATTTATATGTGGTGATTTAGAAGGAATATATATTTCTGATATATAATATATATTATTTTTATAAATATATATTTTATACAGAAGAAAGGTAGCCTTATCCTGTCTCTTGCCTATTATTTGCTATGTGTCATAGTGATATGATACAAAAAAGCGATATTTATATAATACGAGAACTAAAGAGAAGATATGGATACGAAACTGCTTGAAGA
>JAGLUQ010000038.1 GCA_023134675.1 Candidatus Aenigmatarchaeota archaeon
TTGCATTTATTGCTAAAGACAGCAATGACGATGGCTTTACATTAGTAAGCAACTCTGTTACTGAAGAGTCTGACTATGTATATGTTGAGGCTGACGGAACTATCGCATTCAAGAACTCTGACAATAAGATACAGGAATCCGATGCATCTACCTTCAATATAACATTTGAGGACACTGTTATGACTGTTGAGATAAACACAACTGCAGATACAATCACAATGACTGACACTGTTCTAAGTCAGGCAATTGTACTTAACGTTGATTCCGGTTGGGAATGGCTAGGTACAAATGAAGGTGATGGTGAAGGCAGCGATGTTGTTGTAGCAAGCATAAACTACGGTGCTGAAGATAAAGACGCAAGGACAACTTTTGGTGTTATTGTAGAGGATCCTGAATCAAACGCTGACAGCGATAAGGTAATTCTTGCAGTTCCATCAGAACAGGTCAAGGCAACTGTAACAATAAGCGGACCAGGTTCCAGCTTATCAACAACTACTGCAACTGAAGGCGGATACACACCTGCTGCATTACCAGCTACTGGTATAGCAAAGGTTGACAGTGAAGCTGAAGCTGCAAAGAGCGGAAACCTGATACTTGTTGGCGGACCAGCTGTAAACAGCCTTGTGGCTGAACTTGCTGCTGCTGAGAAGACAAGGACTGCTGAAGGTTGGAGAGCAGAGACTGATGGTGTAAGAGACTTTGCAGACACAGCACTTATACAGGCAGTTGACGACGCTTTCACAAGCGGAAAGACAGCTCTTGTTGTTGCAGGTTACAGCTCTGAGGACACAGCAAACGCAGCATACGTTCTACAGAACTACGCTAAGTTCGCTGAGCAGTTCGCAGACAAGTCAGAAGTAACTGTTACAGGTACAACAACTGACGCTGTTCAGTAAACAAGTTAGGGCTTTTTAGCCCTTTTTTCTTTTCTTTTTCTTTTTATCATATTCTATGTTTTATCCTTTACAGAATTGTTGATTATATAAAATTTGCATATCTATTTGTCTTATGGATATGAAGATTAAGGCAAGAATAAAGCAGGTGCCTGAAGATTTCTGTGTCACTGAGATACTTCCGGACAGGCGCCATTCTGATGCTATTGATGCTGACAGCTATCCGCAGGAAGGCAATTGTGTTCATTGTATCCTTAAAAAGCGTGATATGGACCAGTTTAAGGCAGTGTCTTTTGCAGCTTCTGTTCTTGCCATATCTTCCAAAAATATCTCTATCTGCGGCACAAAAGACAAGAAAGCGGTGACTATGCAGAGGGTATCTGTAATCGGGTGCTCAAAAGATGATGTTGAGAGCTATTCTTCTGATAATCCTGGGCTTAAGTATCTTGGCAGAAGTCCTATGCTTCATATTGGTGAGTTGTACGGCAACCGTTTTGAGATTGTCCTGAGGGATATATCTACCGGTCGGGATGAGCTTGAAGAGTATCTGATGAAAATCAAGAAGAGCCCAAAATTTCCTAACTATTTTGGTGAGCAGCGGTTCGGGGCAAAGAGGCCTGTCTCTCATATAGTAGGGAAGCATGTGATAAGAAAGGATTTCAGGAGCGCTGTGCTTGACTATATATCTCTTGTATTTCCTGAAGAGAGAGAGAATATCAAGGAAGCGAGGCTGGCTGCAAAGGCTGATATTAAAAAGTCGCTTGATATTTTTCCTAAATCTTCATATTATGAAAGGGTTATGATATCACATCTTATTGATAACCCGAGCGACTACAGGGGTGCTTTCGGCAGGCTGCCGTCAAATCTTCAGAAGCTTATGGTGCATGCATACCAGTCATATCTTTTCAATAAGGTGCTTGACGCGGCTGTGAAAAAGAAGATAGGCAACCGGATGCTTGAAATACCTCTTTTCGGTTTTGGTATGAGTATTCCTAAGGATAAGAGGCTTGTGCAGATAATGCAGGATGTTCTTAAAGAGGAGGGGATAAGCCTTCAGGATTTTAGGGATGATGAGACAAGAACTCTTGGTTCAAAAGGCGGCAGGCGCAGGGCTTTTGAAGCTGCGCATGATTTTTCAATTATAAAGATTGGTGATGATGAGCTGAATCCGGCTAAGATTAGATGTAAAATATCATTCTTTCTTAAGAAAGGGACTTACGCCACAACTTTTTTGGATACGTTCTTTAGAATCAGTCAATAGCTCTTATTATATATGCTGTATATGTCTGGTTGTTGCCTATGTCGCATTTGCATAGGCAGTATTTTTCTGTGTTTTTATCAACAAAAGGGTCGATATCTTCAGGTTTTTCAGAAGGGTAGCAGATGCAGGGATATGCAAGATCCGGGTGGTTTTCGATGGCTAGGCATTGCTCAATTGCCCTGTTATTGCTGTACTGGCTCTGCATGATAAAGCCAAAGATGATGAATACGGATAGCAGTATAATGGCTACTATAATGCTTGTATAGTCTTTCTTGCTCTTCTTTTTTATTGTATTGGTATCGCTTTCTTTTTTTGCCTTGTTATTTTCCATATATTCCGCCCTTTATCTAATCATTATTTGTGTTAGGCTATGTTAAATATGTTTTCCAGTTCTTCCCTGTCTACAAGCCCGTGCCTTATCGTGTCATAATCAATTATGAGGGCAGGAAGCTTTTCAGGGTTAATTTCATAAGTGCTCATGATTGTCTTTATCAGCGGGTCTTTATCGTATTGGCCATCTATGGACAGGACAACTATCTTCCCATGTTTTGTCTCACCGTTTTCATTTTCCGTGTCGTCGTTGTATCTGCGCACAAATTCATCAAGGATGTACCCTTGTGTCTTGGATGTGTCGTCATCAACCTTGTAAAAGTAAAGGATTGGCGTGTATTCTCCTTCACATGTTTCTTTATACTTGTATATGAGGTTATAGAATTTTATTTCCATAAGGAAATATTTGCGCTTAAGATAATCGAAATCACTTTTCCTGAAATCAGATATACTTCCGTATCTCTGCAGTTCCTGCCCTACTTCTCCCAGCTCTTTGCTTATTGTCTCTATCCGGGGGGTCATTATGGTGCAGTCGACATTGTCAATGTTCTCAAGAAAAGTTTGCTCTATACTGTAGCTTTCGCTGTTGAGTTCGTTGTTTTTTATTATGTTCAGGACCTCGTTTGTCCTTAAGTTGTCAAACATCCAGCCTATCATGACGCCGCTTGAGAATATTACTATGGCTGCGATGAGACTTGTTACAAGCATATGTTTAACATATCTTTCTTTCATAAGGGTTACACTTTCTTTCTGTTATATTATAAAATATTGAGATGGTTACATTTAAAAAAGCTACCATTCCCTTTTGGAACCTTTTGCTTCAAGGATGAGTGAATAGGTCCAGCATAGGGCCAGGAGCCAGGGGTATATCACAAGGAACAGGACAAATGCCATGATTGATTTTGCTGAGATGTCTATTGATTTCCCTGTTATCTTATGCGACTTGTAGAGCAGGTACAGGCCAGCCAGGGTTATGATTGTAAGCGGGATAGATATCTTGAAATCTATAGTAAGGATTATCTGCTTCAGACTGAGTATGTCTATAAATTCGTATAATGGTGTTTTTGCGATTATTGCCTTTTGGTATATATATTTGAATCCATCCAGGATGCCGCTCCAAATTATTATGGTGCTTGAGATTATTATTATTACGCTTGCTATATTTAAAGGAAGTATGAAAAGACCCAGAAGCTCATAATCCTTGTTGAGGTGCATGTGCCTGTATTTTCTTGCGTTGTATATATATCCCCTGAACCATCGTATCCTCTGCCTTATGACTTTTTTCAATGTGTCGGGGATTGTTGTGTATGTGATGCTCTGGATGTCAAAAGCTATGCACTTATGCAAGCTCTGGAGACGCATCGCAATTTCCAGGTCTTCTGTGATGTTGTTCCTGTCCTCTTCAAACATGCCTGCTTCTTTCAGGTCTTCTGTCCTGTATATGCTCAGGACGCCAGGCGTTACGAACAGGCATCCTATGAAAGCGAAAAGTTTCCTGAATATTGCTGCATACATATATTCGAAGACCTGCATCTTTTCTATTATCTTATTGTTGTTCTTCACAAATATGCTGCTTGAGCATCCTGAAACTTTTTTATTCCTGAAATTCTGGACAATTATCTTTACTGATTCCTTTTCTATATAAGAATCCGCATCCACACATGTGAACAGCTCTTTTTTTGATCTCTTGAGCGCGATGTTCAGTGCATGGCCTTTGCCGTGGTTTTTGGTCTTTATGACTTTGACACCGTCTTTTTCATATTGCTTTGCTATCTTTGCTGTATTGTCAGTCGACCCGTCATCCACGACTATTATCTCATACTTTCCTTTCGGGTAATCTATGTCAAGTATTGATTGGATCGTCCCTGCTATTGTCTTTTCTTCATTATAGGCAGGTATGGCAAAAGTTATTGTCGGCCGGTAGCTTTTGTCTATCGACTTTTTTTCTTCTATCTCGTCTTTTCCCAGAAACAGCAGGTTTATCCATATTATTGACAGGTAAAGACCGACAAATGCGATGATGAGCATCATATATTCCAGCATATCTGTCTACACCTTATTTTAATAAAGTTTCAGATGGCCTGTGAGCCTGTCTATCTTATCGTCTTTTTCAGGGCCTATGGCAAGGGCTGTTATAGTGCCTGCGGGTATTTCTGTCTTTCCTGCATCTCTTATTAGTGAGGCCTTGAGTTTTTCTTTCTTTGCTCTGTTGAAAAGATCTATGATTGCTTTTTCACTTTCTATTTTCAGGACCACTTTTTTCTGGCCGTTGATTTCCCATATATTCTTGTTCACAAATGATGCTTTCTTATAGGCTCCAAGAGATGCGTGGGCTGCCTGTGCTGCTATCTTGCCTTTGCTGAGGTTGAGGTCTTTCCTTATAACTATTGCCTGTTTCATGCTTGTTAATTTGAGAAACTATCTTTTTAAAGGATATGTTTATATGTCTTTTTTCTTAATATGTCTTATGATTGATAGCATTAAGGATTTGCTGGTTGATCAGATATGGAATCCTTTGTTCAGTGATAATCCTTATTATACTGTTGGCGAGACTGCGTTCTATGCGGTGCTTTTCCTCGGTTTTGTGTGGCTGGCCTACAATATTTTTGAGCGGCTCAAAGTCAAGGTTGATGCGAGATTCCTTGTAGGATGGTCCGGGTGGATACTTTTAATGGCGGGCACGAGAGTGCTTGAGGACCAGGGCGTTTTAGTGTCTAGGCTGTTTATAACACCTTATCTTGATGTCCTGTTCGCGTCTGTTGTGATATCTTTGATATTTGTACTTAAGGCTGCGGAAAATAGAAAGATGCTTGATTTCAATTCTGTGTGGATGCCTCTGCCTTATCTTCTTTTTATTCCTGTGCTGTTTTTCCTCTCTTTTTCTAATCTATTTGGCGGGCTGATAGTTCTGCCTGTGTTTTTTGTTTTTGTCGTGTCTTTTTTTGTTCTGAGGCGAAGATTTTCTAGTTTTTTGTCTTATGAGAACATTGCTGTCCTTTCAGCACATCTTCTTGATGCATCTGCCACTTTTGTCGCCATCTATTTTTTCAGCGCTTTTGAGAAGCATGTTCTTCCTAATTATCTTATCGGCGCTTTTGGGCCTGCTGTGATGTTTCCTCTGAAGCTTATCGTGGTTTCTGTTGCTCTTTATTATATTGATAAGGAAGTTGAGAATGGTTCTGAGAAGCGGTTCTTTAAGCTGATGATATATTCTTTAGGGCTTGGGACTGGTTTAAGGGATATGATCCAGATAATGGGATATTGATTTTTGCAGTGTTCTGGTTTGTTATATTTAGAATAAAAGAGTGGGTCGAGCCAGATTTACAATCCAGCTTCAAAAAGCTGGAGCATTTGAGACACCATTCGCTGAAGCTCAGGTGGCTGGTATGTTTTATAGTAATTTTGTGATAATAATAGTGGGTCGAGCCAGATTTGAACTGGCGACCTTCGCCTTGTAAGGGCGACGTCATAACCCCTAGACTACCGACCCACGATAGAATTGAATAAAATATTTTCTTTCGACAACTTTAAATGCTTTTATATCTTTTTTAACAATTTATATCTATGCTTACGCTTGAACAGGGCAAATTGCTTGTGAGATATGCAAGGGAATGCATCAATTGCCATCTGGTCCGGAAGGAGATTGAAAATAAAGAATTCTCTTTTGCGAAAGATGATCAGGGCGTCTTTGTGACTCTTCTGACTTATCCTGAAAAGGATTTACGGGGATGTATCGGTTTTCCAGAGCCTGCATATCCTTTGGGTAAGGCGGTGCGTATGGCTGCTATTTCTGCCGCTGTTGATGATCCTCGGTTTCCTGAGATGTCTTCTGATGAGCTTGATAAGGTTGTAGTTGAGATGTCTGTTCTTACTGTGCCTGAGAAGATAGAGCTTGCAGAGAATGAGAAATATGAGGATAAGATAACTGTTGGGGCTGATGGTCTTATTGTGAAAGGCAGGTCGCGTTCCGGGCTTCTTCTTCCGCAAGTGCCTGCGGATCTGGGCTGGGACAAGAATCAGTTTCTGATGCAGACATGCACTAAAGCAGGACTTCCTTCTGATGCTTATCTATCTGATGATGTTGAGGTTTTTAAGTTTCAGGCGCAAATCTTTTCTGAAGTGAGTCCGGGCAGGGAAGTTGTTGTGAAAGAATTTTGATTCTTTAGAGTCAATAAATCCTGTAAGGATAATTATCATCTTTTCCCTGTATCTCTATCTTGTTCACTTCATCAAGGCTGTCAAGATCATTCATCTTTATCATGCTGTCTGAGACTGTGTATAGATAGTCTCCCATGTAAAGGGATCTTTTTACAGAGTACTTGGAGCCGTAATAGAACCATCCGCCTTTCTCTATGTTTTCATCATCTTCTGCGTGTGTTATCCTTCCTTTGAGCCTTATGCCGTTCTCTGTGTCTATGCTGAAGATATATGCACCCTGCCATTTGTATTCGCCGTATGCCCAGTCAGGGATATCTCCGTCATACTTGCTCCTGTCTATTTCTGCAAGCAGTATCGGTATCACAAGGAGATTCTTTTCCCTGTCAAAGAGGAATGCTTTATGTTCATGTAGGGCGTATGAGTCTGTGCCCCTGTCGCCTATCTCAAATTTAGATAGCTCTATCGGGTTCTCTATGTCGCTGACATCAAATATTGCTAATTTGACTCCCCTGTGCCATGTGAAATCATCTGTCTCGGATCCTGTCACTTCTTTTCCTATACCTATTATGTGATTTTCGTCATACGGGTGGAGGTAGTCTGAGTATCCCGGTATCTTGAGCTTGCCTGTGACTTTAGGATTATTTGGGTCTTCAAGGTCTATTACAAATAGCGGGTCTACTCTTTTGAAAGTCACTATGTATGCCTTATCTCCCATGAATCTTGCTGAATATATGCTCTCGCCCGGTGCCAGGTCCTCTACCTTTCCTACTATATTCAGATCTTCGTCAAGGACATAGAGATTGTTTATTGTTGTGGGTATGCTGGGTCTTGGCATTGCTA
>JAGLUQ010000039.1 GCA_023134675.1 Candidatus Aenigmatarchaeota archaeon
CTGATTACAAGTCAGCCGCTCTACCGAACTAAGCTATCAGAGCAAATTAAAAAACACTAACCGTATCTTTAGCATAAAATCTTTTAAAGCTTTTTGATTCTATTTGGACTTAAGCTTCTTTATTACGACTTTCCTGCCGCACTTTTCACATGCCGGACGATAAGGCTTTTTTGCAAACGCTTCTTCCCTCTCCTGCATATGACCGCAGAACGGGCATTTCATCCTGAGATAGTACTTTTCCTTGCCTTTCTCGCGGAACATGAGAATCTTGCCTGTCTTCTCGCCCTCGTCATTCTCAAGAGCGCGGTTTGTGAAGTAGTCTGTGTTCTTGATATCCGAATATTGTATTGTCATACAAGATAATACGCATAAAAGGTTTATATTGTTTTTGATTGTTGGATGTTGGGATTTATAAACTGCTCAATATATAATATTGTTATGATAGATTTTCAAAAACTTTCTGAATTTCTTGTCAGGGCAAAGGTAAGTACATACGCAGGCGACGGGAAAGAAGTTGAGTCGCAAAGGCCAGGCTTCAATGAGCTTGAGTACAAGGAAGGCAACCTTGAATACAGGGACAGCTATGCGGGCTTTTACTGTGCACCAGGACAGGAGGTTGTAAGGTTCAAAGGAAAGCCTATATGGGCTATGGCCTACAATGGCGGGATGATAAAAAAGTATCAGTATAATGAGGCTTTTTCCGGTATGATATTTGCATTTTTGAAAGAGGCTCTGAAGAGGGTTGATAAGTCAAGGCCATTCAGAGGTCCTGAAAGTTTTAAGGACGGGGATTTTGAGTATGTTGACGAAACAGAAGGGGACATAGCTCTTTTCAACGGCTGCGAGAAGATATTGTACAAAGGTGAAGAAGTGTTCAGGCAGCATTATATGGGCGGATTGATACTTGGGAAATGAACGAGAAATACAAATCATTACATGTAGGTTAAATCCTCTTTCTTGAGACAATCTTCAGCATGCTTGCTGATTATCAGGGTTTGAGGAATATTATATTTAAAATCGGTCAAAGTCAAAGAAGGTCTAAATTCTTTTTTTTCTGGCTCCATTGATATGAATCCGAGTTCAGGATGCATCAGTTTTACCTCGCCTGAAAGCTTGTAGAACATCTTTTCCCTCCATGAATTTGCTGCCATATTATCTCTGGGTATCTTGGAGATAGCATCAGACAATAATTCAGCAGAAAGCAGGAAATCACTGAGCTTTCCTTTCCACAAGCCGAAATTTTCATGTATTACATAAGGCCTGTCCTGAAAATAATAGCAATTAATACTAATGTTTGTATTTACAAAACAAGAGAATATTTTAAGCTCTTTTCCAAAAAGATATGCAAACATCTGGTATGGTTCTTCATCTTCATGAAATATGTCTGAGACGCGTGATCCTTTAATTGTGTCATCCCCATAAAAGTATTTTACTTCCAGACCGCTTGGGATATCCTGCAGGTTCTCCATGAGAATGTCTCTTATCGGCACCCACCATTCATCTTTGTATTTATCAGATGCTAACATCTCAAAAGACAGCTTGTTAAAATGAACGCTTACTTCATCTTCAAGGATGGATTCAATATCCACATCCTTATACTCTGGTGCAGAGGGAAAATCGTATATCTTATCGCTCCCGCTGCGAAAATCCGGAGACATGTATGCTTCAGGGTTCTTGTTCACCTGTATAAGCGTTTTTATAGCAGATAGGATTCCCTCAGGTTCAAACAGGTTCTCTCCGAGGCAGCTTATATTATTCTGCGGGCTGTATTTCAATGCCTGATCATATGAAAGTTTTGCTCTGCCTAAGCTTTTCTTGTCTGATTTTTCAGAAATCTGCAGAAGTTCCATAATATCTATTTATTAGCGGTGAAAATTTATAAATCAGATGTAAATAGTTAATTTAAGTTTTTACATATTTAATATTAATATCTTTAGAGGAATATTAATCAAAAAAAAGAAGGGAAAAAAAGACTTAAGAAACATCAACGACTTTGACTTTGAAATTTAGAGTCTTTCCTGCCAATGGATGGTTGATGTCAATTGTTACTTCCGTGTCGCCTATCTCTGTGATTGTTGCAGGTATCTGCTGGCCGTTTGGAAGTGCCATAGCAAGCTGCATCCCTGCTTTCAGATCTGCGCCTTCAGGAAGCTTGTCTTTAGGAACTTTCTGGATAAGCTGCGGGTTCGGATCGCCGTAAGCGTCTGCGGGCTTTAGAGTTATCTCTTTCTCATCGCCTTTTTCCATATCTACAACTGCATCATCAAATCCTTTTATCATCTGGCCTGCGCCAACTTCAAACTCAAGCGGCTCGCCGTGCTTTTCTGAACTGTCAAATACAGTCCCGTCTTCAAGAGTACCTGTGTACTCAACCTTTACTTTGTCACCTTTCTTTACCGGCATCTTAATCAAATCCTTTTTAATCGAAAAAACAAGAAATATGCTTATTTTAACAATTTATGCCAAGAATTTAGGTGAATACTATATAAGTGTTTGGTTGTTCACATCAATAAATATCTACAGCTCTCTTGTTTATCAAACCCTGATATCCTTGTTCTCCAAAGAAGAAAACTACATCGGCAGTGTTATTTCTTCAAAAACGGTATCATTATTAAAAACTTCAGGGTTTGCTTCAAGTGCATATTTTTTAAAGATAGATACTGCGCTGTCAAATAATGTTTTATCCATCCGATTAAATATTTTCTGCTTATTTGCTTCAAACAGCAATGACTTGAGTTGCAGAAGCTGATCATCTTTTTCGCAATCATTTAGAATATATGTGATTTTATATTTTTCCACCATAATTTCAGCGATATGATCAATCAACTGAAGATAAGGCAATGCATCGTTTATTTTTCCTTTAAGTACCTGATTTACAAGACCTGTCTGTATATGCGTATAAGCAGAATCAAGTTCCTGCGGAGATAAATATGCTTTGTCAAGTATATTGGCTGCGGCGTGATAATCAATTATATCTGTTTCAGCATAATGTTCAAATAGTTTTAAGATATCACCGGACGTTGGATTTTTTTCAGGGAGAATATCAAACGATTTTACATCAGCCATATCAATAACCTTAATTGATATTATACATTAAATGTTTAATTTTATAAAATTTTGCGGTATTTTATCACGCAAAAGTTATTATAAAAAAGAATCAGTATAGTTGTCTATTGGTTCTAATTAGTAGGCCCTTCAATAATCTCCAGGTCATCTGTCGCCTGGATTGTGTGGAAAAGGTAATTATGGTAGCTGATGTTGCAATTATCTTTTTTCCAGTGAAACATATTGTTTTCGTCTTTCAGAAGTTCCGGCTTTACATCCATCACATATTCCCTGAACTCAAAAAGAGCGTTATTAAGATGCTGTTGATCATTGTTTATATGAGCCAAGAAAAGCTCTGTGTTCAGATATGTAAAATTTGAATTATCTGCCGTGCTTTCAGGCATAGTGTCAACATAATCTGTTTTTTCCATCAATTTTTTTGCAATGTAATTCATTGCCTGGAGATATGCAAGCCCATCTTCAATGCTTTCGTTCTCTTCAATCTGCCTCTCAAGCCCTCTCTGCATATAGGTAAAAGCGGTTCTGAGTTCCTCAAGATACAATAGGTCCATATCAATTATCTGAGTGAATTTGGGATAATCTATAACTCCTTTATTTTCATAACATTCCAAAGTATTAAGAATCCCATCTATATCCGGAATTCCTTCAAGAAGAGCATCAAACGATTTTACATCAGACATATCAATAACCTCAACAGGTATGATATATTAAATGTTAAAGTTTATAAGATTTTGCGGTATTTCATCACGCAAAAGTTATCATAAAATAGAATTAGTATAAAAAAATAAAAAAAAATAGATAAGAGAATAATAAAATTAAATTTATTCAATTACTCTTTTGCAAGTTCTACTTTCTGTGCCTGCTTGCCTCTTTCTGTCTGTGCAGGTTCAAAAGATACCTTGTCGTTCTCGTTTAGTGCTGTTCCTTCTGCGAGAGCTGTGTGATGTACGAAATAATCTTCGCCATCGTCGCCTTCGATAAAGCCAAATCCTTTATCTGCGTTAAACCATTTTACTGTTCCTTCCATTCAAATCTACTCCGGAATACAAGAAGAGAGATTGTCCTCAAAAACTAAAGAATTTTCATACTTCAAGTATTCTGCTAATAATACGGTTCGTTTTCTTTTTAAAGCTTTGGGTGGATTTGGGGGTTTTTACAGGCCTTAAACATTATTTGGGCAAAAGATCATTAACAAGTACCAGTTTGAGTTCTATAAGGTTATCTATTTTTAGTGATTAATATGCCCAAAAATATAAAGATTGGTTCTTGAGTTATATTTACATCTAAAATGGTGTGATGATAAATATGTATTTCAAATCACGGTTTTGCAATCTTGATGATTCTGACGGCGGCACTTTGGAAAAGATAGTCAGAAGATATTCTGATGACTTTTCCGAGCTACCTTTAGGAAGACCTGAAATACAGAAATATGTCCTTGTGAAAAAGGAAGATGAAGAAAACTATTTTCTTACTGTCTCAAATGAAATGCAAGAGATAGGATTAGATGCAGTGCAATTGATTTTTTTCGGCCCTGTTGAAAAAAAAGTTGAGCAATACATACAGGAGTTCCAGGAAGCAGCCAGACTTAAGACTATTGATACTGATGCGACAAGGTGTGCAAATACAGTAATAGAACAAAAAATGAAAGGAATGTCATCAATATTCTCAAAAGCTCTATAGCTCTGAATACTGCTATATTTTGCTTTATTGTACTACTGGATCAACTTCATAAGTGATTTCTTCATTATCCAGAAGACATTTGATGTGGTCTGTTATTTCATCCACTGTATCAAGATATTTAGGATTAATACTCCCGGAGCCCTGATCTGTTACATGTATGTTTAATGCTTCATCTGCCATTTCATCATAGAAGAAATTTATCTTTCCGGCCGGTATGATATTATCGGTAATTCTTGTGTCCATCTGGTAATGTCCTCCGCATTCGTCGATATTGCCTCGATGTTCCGGATAGAACAGATGGATCTTGTCGTATGTTAAGGTATCATCAATACCATAATCATTGAGGTATTCTTTGCATCCTAAAAGCAGTTTCGGGACAAGGGTTTTGAGCACTTCGATTTTCATCTTCTCTGTTCTTATTATACGACCCATACCTCACAATTATATGAATATTTTTAAAAAATGATGTTAACAGCAAACTTAAATGTCTTAAAAATCAAATAATCAAAGATCAATATGGAAGAGTCTATCATACCAAAAGGGTTTATAGGAGAACAGTACACAGATGATGTCGCCCTTATCTTCAAGGTAAAAGAGGTTTTGGTCTCTAAAAAGACAAAATTCCAGAAAATTGACATCATAAAGAATGATACATACGGCAGGATACTGTTTCTTGATGACCTGCTGATGAAGACTGACAAGGACGGACATATAATAAATGAGATGATTGTGCATGTGCCTATGATGACCGGCAGGAAGAAGAAAAAGGTTCTTGTTGTGGGTGCAGGCGAGGGTTTTACTGCGACAGAACTGCTGAAATACCCTTATATTGAAAAGATTGATGTTGTAGACATTGATAAGGAGTTCGTAGATATCTCAAAAAAGATATATCCTGAGAAGACAAAGGCTTTTGATGATGAAAAAGTGACTTTGACAATCATGGACGGCCTTGAGTTTATCAAAGGCTGTAAAGAGACATATGATGTCATTTTTGTGACACCTACAGATCCTGCAAACATCTCATCGCCGCTATTTACTGACGAGTTCTACAGGCTGTGCTTTGACAGGCTTGCTGATGACGGCATATTCATGACAGATGCATACATGCCGTTCTACAAGTTCGGTGATGTGGATCATGTATATATGCAGAAAATGATTTCAAGGTTCTATAAGATATGCAAGCTTTATCTTTGCTGCGTGCCTTCATTTCCGGGCGGGCTTTTCTCTTTCGTGATCGGCTCTAAGAAGTCTGACCCTGAAGAGGATGTAAATGATTTTGACTTTCCTATAAAGACAAAATATTACAATAAAGGGTTTCACAAGGCAGCTTTTAAGCTGCCCCAGTTTATGGCTGAGAGTTTGGAGAAGTGAGAATTAGTGCCGAGAGCGGGATTTCCAGCAATGAGAAATATTGCATCCACTGCATTCGGACCCGCGACCTCTAGATTTCTTAGCGCTAAAATATCATCCTGTCCGTAAACAGTCATTACTCATACGCATATGAGTCTAGCGCTCTAAACCAGGCTGAGCCACCTCGGCACTGGAAATTGAGCATAAAGTTTTATAAAAGATTGGGGTATTTTGTAAAAGATAAATCTATTTGTTAGGCACCATCTATATTGGCAGGCCAAGATAAAGATTACTGTATCTTTTTACTTTTTCTTTTCCTCATCTTCCTTAATTTGTGCCAGTTCTGCAGCTTTTCCTATATGGATTGTTGCAAATACAGCAATTATGGTCACGACGACTGCATAGACAAGCATTGCAGGTATTGTTTCTGATGTTCCGAAATAATGCTTGAAAATGGCTTTGATCGTGTCATTCCAGGCAAGCGCTGCAACCAGACCGAAGGCTGCAGTAATCAAGGCTGCCAGTTTTTCAAGTACAGCTCTATGCATATAATTTCACATTATTATTTGGTTGTTGAAAGATAAATAAATATTCTTCATAATTGTTTTCTTAATGTTATCATCCGTCCGTGTCAAAAAGTGAAAAATATATAAAATTAAAACTTATACTTATATCAAGGATAATTTATAATGCTATCCTTTGTGATACCAGAACCGGGAAAGAAGTAACAGATTAATGGCGAATCGGTGATATTATAAAAGGTATTGGAGATATTTACCAGGACATCAAAGGCTGCTCATCTAAGGATATCAAAGATTTTTTAGTGCCAGGTATTGATGAGGCAGCAATTCTTGCGGGTGAAACTGTTGCTCTTACTCATATTTTGTATGAAATGACTAAAGATATTTCTTCTGATAATGTCGTGCTTGACTTTATGTTAAATCTGGTGCCGATTTCACCTCAAATAGTTACTTATTTCGGTCCAAGGGCTGTGAAACTGTATAGCTACATTTTTGAGAAATAGACATATACGGAATGATGATATTATCGGGATTACATAACCCTGACCTCAACACCCGGCTTCAAAAAGCCGGCAGCATTTAAGACACCGCTCACTCCGTTCGGGTGGCTATCTTTGTTTTGCAATTAACAAAGAATCCTAATCTCAACACCTGGAGCTTTCTCTGCTACAAGTGCCCTGAACTTTTCGGTGTCTGCTTCTGTTCCTGCCACAACACCGTAATGCATAGGGACAACAACTTTTGGCATGATGTCTGCTGTCGCATCTGATGCATCCTCAATATCCATCGTGTAAGTGCCGCCGGCTGGAAGGAAAGCTATATCAATGTTTT
>JAGLUQ010000004.1 GCA_023134675.1 Candidatus Aenigmatarchaeota archaeon
ATTCAAAAAGTATTCAAAAGAACAGACAATTACACATGGTGCAGCTGCGAAAAACTCGGAGAAGATGGTTGCCTGTTCCAGTATGAAAACATTAACAAGGATAAAGGACACAAGAGCGAAAATGTCCAATGACTGAAAAACATCAACAGGAAATAAAGGAGAAATTAAAAATGGATGCTATATACAAAAGCCTTAAAGGAAAGAACGTGATTGTCGTCGGCACAGGCGGTATTGGCGGAGCGATTGTTGAAGCATATCTAGAGCAAGGCTGCACAGTCCACGGAATTGACATAAACAGTGAAACTCTTGCCAGCCTGTCAGAAACCCTCTCCAGATACGAAGGACAATTTCAAACACATGTCTCAGATGTAACAAAAGTCCCGGAATATCAGGAGACTATCAAAAAAATAGGAGATAAAGAGCAAACAATTGATTGTTTTGTCTACACTGCAGGACTTGGTGTCTCAAGCGAGCCAGATGATTTCAAAGAAGGCTTGCCAGAAGAACTTTTCCAGCTAAACGTCTTCGGCCTGATGTATGGAATAGAAGCGGCTTCGGATTACCTTAAAGAAGGTTCATCCATCACCGCCATAGGAAGTCTGAATGCTGACCGCCCGGAACATGGAATGTCAATGTATGATGCAACAAAAGCAGCTATACATCAAT
The DNA here is from genome assembly GCA_023134675.1 of Candidatus Aenigmatarchaeota archaeon. GTDB lineage: Archaea > EX4484-52 > EX4484-52 > EX4484-52 > GLR71 > GLR71. Next base: position 667 of record JAGLUQ010000004.1, read on the forward strand.
ACATAAATACATCATCCCTGCACTTCGGTCCAAAAGGCATCCGCGTCAACATAGTCGCACCAGGATATATAGAGACCCCACAGACAGCTGAAGAACTCAATGACCCGGAATCAAAAGAAAGAATAGAAAAATCAACAACTCTGGGAAGAATAGGAAAACCCGAAGACGTATCATCCATAGTAGTGGCTATATCATCAGACGATTTCAGATATGTCACAGGAAAAGTTATACCTGTAGACGGCGGCCTGGCAGATGCCCAATACCCAGCCATACCAAAACAGATAACAGTAGATAGTGTTATAAATAACAGCCACACCACACCAGAACATATAACGGAAAATAATATCATAGATGACAGGCCTGCTATAATAATAAAGGATGCTTTGACAAAAACCATTGAAGAATGCGGTTTTGGGTCAGACTACTACATAAAAGAACAAATTGAAAAAGTATTGGCTCTGGCAGATGAAAAAGGGCTGGATTTCGATTCATCACCAGTCATTGTAGGATTTGACATACAGGGACCTGTCACAAGACTAATAGGTACAGACTTTTATCCATGGACACATATAAAAAATGCAATCCTTTCCGCAGAAAAAAACAAATATGTTGAAAAAAGTATAATCTCTGGATGGGACTTAAGCAGCCTGAGAGGATTCAGAGACAAAAGACTTGGAGGCATACCCATAAGCATTATCGGAGAACTCGGCGCCGTCTTTGAATATGAAGGAAAGATATATGAGATTGACCCAATAGAAAACTCCTCAGAATTCTATAATATGGAAAAAGAAATATTTATAGAAGCAGCTCAACAGGGACTAAAGATAGCAATACAGGGAAATGTCTCAAAAAATGTCAACTGCTTCTACTTTGAAGGAGACGAGCCAGGAAGAGGAGATCTAAGACAACACTTCCTTGTGAAAGGTAAAGACATCAGCACAACGGATATATATGAAGCAATAAAAAAATCTGAATACGACACAAGTGATTTCAGACATAGCGATGAAAAGATAATTTTTGAGCCCACTCTTGAAAACACACAAGCGCTTGATTATATCCTGCGCCATGTACACACTCTGCAATCAGTAAGGTTTTCAAAAGAAAAAAGCAGCGAAATCTCAATAGCAATAGATCGCAAAGACAACCACAATTTTACATTAGACCACATGAAAGAGTTTGCCAATATGATTATACCTGACAGTTTTGAAATAGATGAAAATGCAGATTTCTGCGTAGATATAATCGACAGAAGTAACGGTTTCAGGCCAACAAAAGAAAATGCAGCGAACGAACTTGGAAAAATCAGATTTCCGGGAGAAGATTACATAATAACAAACACAGGAGACAAAGAAGGCGACGTATTCACAGGAAAAAACACAATATTTTGCCCTCAGATAGGAAGCCCCGCGCATGAATACTGCATAAAAGAAAACATACCAAGCGTACCTGTGGTCAACGCCATTGATTATTTCCTTATCATGGCAGGAATCACAAATGAAAGAGTAGAATGTGTAACTCCAACAGGACCAATCCAGACAATCCCAATCTAAATATAAAAACCCACAAAACAAATATCACATGTGGATAAATATGAACATATCATTCACTTACTTCCCGGAATTCAAAGGTCTGGAAAAGCATGTAGACCTACTGGAATTCGGCGGATTCCCCATTGACAAAAAAGATCTGAAACTAAAAGACAGGTGGTCATTCCATTTCAGAAGAGACCTAAATGGCGAACGCCTCCACCTGCTTCTTCCCGAAAAAATCAAGGAAAGCGTCGAATATTTCAACAAGACCAATCTCAGGCCGGAAATTGTTTCCTTTCATCTCGGATATGCAGCAGAAAATATAGGAAAAGTCACAGGCTATGATGCCCACAACTACGCCATATCCGAAGTCTGGAGCAAAAAGGAAGTATTGAATACTTTCACTGAAAGTTTCAGAATAATAACAGAAAATATTACAGACATACCCATAGCTATCGAAAACATGGACTATAACAAAGGCGGGGCATATGAATATGTATGCGAGCCGGAATTTATAAAAGACATGCTTGCCAAAAACCCCAACATCTACCTGCTTCTTGACCTCACGCATGCCCAGATAAGCGCACACAAGCTCCTCACAAGATACGAAGAATCAGAAAGAACAGAAAAATACATAAACAGCCTGCCATTAGACAGGATAATAGAGATTCACCTAAGTTCTCCCGATGAAAAATACGGAGATATGCACCGTCCCGCGACAGACAGGGAGATATATATCTTAAGAAGCATCAAAGAAAAAATGCCGAACCTGAAACTGATCAATCTCGAATACCGCAGCGACAACCTTGACGCAGCCAGAATGATACCTGAAACAGTAAAGACATTAAGGAAAATCTTCAACTAACCTAAAGCCCATCAATCCTGGACACCAGCCCGTCAAAGATTCCCTTGGTCTCTTTCTCATCCCTGCCTTCAACAACTACACGCACGACAGGAGAAGTTCCGGAAGGACGGACAAAACAGACAATACCTGACACATCAAACTTGACGCCGTCTTCATCAGATATCACAGAATAGCTGCTATCTGAAACAACCATATCCTTTATCTTCTCCATCTTGTCTATTGCACCGGACATATCGGAAAACTTTATCTTCTCCTTAAGTATATAATATTTAGGAAAAGACCCTCTCAGTGATACAAGCTCTTTCGCTTTTGCCGCAAGCACAAGCGCGCAGAAAGTCCCGCTGTTATACCAGCAGAAATCAGGGAATGCATAATGCCCGTTAGGCTCACCGCAGAAATCAGCACCAACCTCTATCGCTTTTTTGGACACGAATATATCGCCGACAGGAGTAAAAATTATTTCAGCCCCGGTCACATCCTCAAGCATTTTTGAAGTATCAAGAGATACAACTATCTTTTTGGCAGACATTAGTTTAGCCAGTACACAGAATATCTCATCCCCTGAAACCCAGTTACCCTCCGAATCATATGCAAATATCCTGTCCGCATCAGGATCATGCCCGACAATAATATCTGCCTTGTTATCATTCAGTATCTGTATAAGATGATTTCTGTTCTCTTCATCAGGTTCAGGATGTATTGAAAATGTCGGTACAGTATTGCAGTTCACACGGATAACTTTTGCACCCAGCTTCTCAAGCAGAACAGGTGTGGTGACAGAAGCTCCGCCCTCGCAGCAATCCACAACAACAGTAGCATCAATAGTATCAAAATATTTTTTGAAAGCATCAATCGCTTTAGATACGTAGATATCCTGAAATTCAGCATACTTGTCAGTATAAATACCAATATCTTTATGCAAACTGGCTCTGAATTCTGAAGACATGAAAAGTTTCTTGATCTTTGCCATATCATCGTTTGAGAAACCGTTGCCTTTTGTATACATAAGCTTAAAGCCGTTCCTTGTCCAGTCATGATGAGATGCAGTTATCATCACAGACAGGTCTGCACCATAATGGTTGCCTGCAAGAGCAATCTTGTCTGTAGGCCCAAGACCGACATCAATGACATCAACACCGGTGCTGAGAATACCTGCGACCAGAGCACTCTTCAATGACCTGCTGCACTGCCTTGTATCAAAGCCGACAACAATCATATTTTTTGCAAAAGTCCCGATAGCTTTGCCAAACTTAAGAGCAAATTCCTCATTAAGCTCTGACGGATATTCTCCGCGAACATCATATCTTGTAAAGACAACAGGTTCTTTTTCCATCTAATTCACATCCAATATTTTTTCAAGTTCTGAAATATCCTGTATAAAATAAGCAGGGGTCCCTTCTTTTTTGTCCGAGATAAGGACTGTGGAGGCACCGACACCACAAGGGATTTCAAGATCCCGGATCCATGAATCGCCGACAAAGACAAAATCTTCCGGCTCAAACCCGTATTTTTCAGCAACAAGATCATAATACTTTACAGAAGGCTTAAGCTCACCGGCAATATCTGAACTGATAACAAAATCAAAATATTTTTTCCAGTCCCCGAAAATCTTGTTCAGCTTCATCTCAAGAGGCTGTAAATATTCATCGCTCGCGACAATCATGACAAATCTCCCTGTTTCTTTAAGCCTATTGATTGTAGCGACAGTATTGGATTTTTCTGAAAGGTTTTCAACAACTGTTTTCCAGAAAAGTTCGAGCGCGCACTTTATCAAATCATCAATCTTTTTCTTATCAACATCAAGCTGGTTAAGTGCCATATCAAGAACATACTCTCTTTTCCGCCTGTTAAGATCCTGCGAACGTTCAGACTTTAAGATAGTACAGACATGCCTGCGCCAGACAGTCCTGAGCAGTACAGAATCCAGCCCTGTCTCTTCAGAAAGATAAGAGAACATCACATCATATGCTTTTTTTACATCAATATCATAAAATGTGTGATCTGCATCAAAGACAATAGCTTTAACCATACTTATTTCCTCTTCTTGACAATATTTTCAAACTTGGAATAGCAGACCATATCAGAATCTATATTTTTCATAACAACAGTATTAGGTCCGACAATGCAATTGGATCCTACAACAACACCAGGCATTAGACATACATGTATCCCAAATTTAGTATTATGGCCGACAACAGCACCAAGTGATGTAAGATTCGTCTGCACAGGCTTGCCTTTAACAGCCGGAGTTATCTCACCCCGATTTATACGGACATTGCCTGTAATCATGCCGGCGCCAACCCTGCAATTCTCGCCAAGGATAGTGTCCCCGAAAAAACCGGAATGAATATGAGTATCCTTCATAAATATTGACCTTGTCACTTCCGCATTGGCTCCGATAAGGACGTTACTCTCAATCACAGAATTCCGCACAAAAGAATTGTTGCCGATAACACAGTTGTCACCGATATAGCATGGTCCTTTTATTACAGCATTTTCAAAAACTCTCGTATTTTCGCCGATATGGACAGATCCTTCTATCTTAGCAGACTTGTCAATTTTTGCAGACTTGGATATATACGGTTTCATGCTGGAGAACAGGATATCTGAAACATTGAACAGGTCCCATGGATACTTCATCGTCGGCGTACCTTTATCAGTAATCACGATCCTTGCATCATTCTCGCTCATGTAAAGCTTCAAGGCATCCTCAAAAGCATACTGATGCACCTTGACGCGCCTGTAATAATCAAAGAAATCTTTTGGCAGGAAATATATTCCTACAAGCCTTATATCAGAAGGCTCCTCACCCTTGGCAGGCTTCTCTATAAGGTCAACAACCTTATCGTTGACTTTCTTGTCAAGCACGACAATGCCGTAATTCCACGGCATATCTGTCTTTTTTCCGAGAAGCACCTTTCCGGCACCGGTATCCTGCAATTTGCTCCGCATATCATCAAGATACTTTGAGACCTCAAAACTGTTTGCATTAAGGACAAAAAAAGCGCTGTCTATATATTTTTCTGCCTGCAGGACAGCATCGCCCATACCTTTCGCTTCCTTCTGTACTACATATCGTACATTGACTCCCAGAGATGAGCCGTCACCGAGAGTATCCTTAATATTTGAACCAGGGCTTTGCACCACAATGATATCTATTATACCTGCTTTCTTCAGGTTCTCAACAGTCCTCTCAATTATTGTCTTTCCAAAAATAGATATCATGCACTTATGCATACCATCAGATAAAGGTCTGAACCTTGAACATTCGCCTGCCGCTAAAAGTACTGCTTGCATCTAATAACACCTACACATAATAGCCTGATAAATCTTTAAATGTATATTCAGATCCCTCACCCGCAAAATATAGCATATCATGTCAAAACCCATTCAAATCCCCAATATTATTACACCCAATATCATCAGAACAACCCCAAACAGCTTGTTTCCGATATTTTTCTCATTAAGGACATAATAAGCAAGTATAATAACAACAATGCTGTATGTCCTTCTTACCGGGACATATATAGAGACATCCACCATCTGCAATGCAAGCATCTGAAGATAAAAAGAAAGAGCCTCAAAAAATCCTGCAAAAAATATCAGATACGGTGCTTTCCTGATTGTTTCAATACCAAGACTGAGCTTTCTTGTTGAGATAATATATGCTGTAAGCATAACAAAGATTATCCAGTACAGCATGACAGAAAACATTCCCGCATCAAGCGTAAAAAGTACATACTTGTCTATGATATGGCCGACAGACATGGCAAGCATTGTCAAAAAAGCCCATTTGACGCCGTCATTAAGCAAAAGCTTCTTCAATGAATGATGTGGCCTTCTTATATTTTCAAGAGCGATAGCACCAATAAAAATAAGAGATATCCCTGCAATCTTTTGCAGCGTTATAGTCTCCCCTAAGAACAGGGCAGAAAGGATCAGGACAAGGACAGGCGCAAAATTCTTTATAGGTGCTATCAACGAGATGTCTGTATTCTTATAAGATTTAGAAGCCCACAGCGCTGCCAGAGAATAGACTGCCCCCACAACAAAGATATAAGGATAAAGAGATGAGGGGATGATTACGGAAAAATCTAAAAGAGGAAGTAAACAAAAAGCAGCAACACCCATCAGCCCCCAGGTTACAGCTGTCACATCCCTGTCATCAACAGCAATCTTATTCAACACCACAGCTATGCCAATCGCAACAACACTCAATAAAGCATATATCTGCCACATTTTACAAAACACCGCAAAAAAACATATCAACTACAATTAAACAAAGGTTATCATATGTCTTTTTAAAGCTTAATTAACAAAATTTTCAAAATCAATCTTTAAGTAATTATAAAAAGATTTATAAATACCAATATCCATAATCAATGATATGTACTATATCTGGAACAGCGAGAAGAACACAATAATCCCTACAAAGATACTGAAAGCCCACAGCGCGGCAAATGTTCTGGGGCATCCGATACGCTCCGTGATTCTTGAGATGCTGTCCAAGCAGAACCTGTACCCTATGCAGATAGCAGAAGCCCTTAAGATACACGAGCAGAAAGTATATTATCACATGAACATACTTAAGAAAGAAGGATTCATAGATGCTGAAGACATAAGATTACCCGGGGCTGCGAAACAGTATTCCCTAAAAAAGACCGCATACTCATTCATCCCGAAATATATTGACCCTAAACACAGGGAAATGTCAATTCACGACTACACAGCACCACCAGAGATGCTAAAACCTTTTGTAGATAAAGGAAAGATAAACTGCAGGATAATTGTCGGCTCACCCATGCCGCACGGAAAGCTCAACAGGACAGAAAGGTGCGGTCACCTGGCAGGTGACATCGCAGCAATGCTTGGAAAATATGGATCAAAGGATGGCAGGCTGACATATCTTGACACAGATGTTGATAACCTGAAAGGCAATCTGATAATAATCTCTGGATTCTATGTAAACTCTGTAGAAAAAGAGGTCAACAGCGCGCTACCCATAAAACTTAACGAAAGCGGCACAAAAATAATATCAACAATATCAGGTGACGAATTTTCAGAACCGGAAACAGGATTCATCGTAAAAACAAAAAACCCGTTCGACAAAAAATATGATATCATTGTTCTTGCAGGGATAGAGATGAACGGAACAATAGCAGCAGTCCAGGCATTCACAAAATACTTCTCAAGGATAGAAAAAGGCAACAAGCTTGACAGGAACATCAAAGCCAAGGTTGTTCAGGGTATAGAGAAAAAAGGCAGGATTGAAGATGTAATGTTCCTGGAATAATAAAAAAAATCAAAATATCATCTGTCCTTAATCTCATCCTCAACAATCTTCACATATTTATCCAGAAACCCATCCCTTGTCTTCTCATCAACAGCTTCAGAAGTTATCCTGATGATAGGTGTAGTATTTGAAGCCCTGACCAGTACCCACCCGTCATCAAAATCAACACGGACACCATCAAGAGTATTCACTTTATCATACTGCTCGCTGAATTTTTCCTTAAGTTTCTCAACTACGCCAAACTTGACATTATCAGGACAATCAACAGAGACTCTCTTTTTTGGAAAGATAGGAAACTCATCAACAATATCTGAAAGTTTCCGGCCTGTCTTAGACAGTATCTCAGCAATTTTCAGAGGGACAACAATTGCATCATCAAACGGAAAATATTTAGGCATCACAAAATGCAGAGCGTTTTCCTCCCCAAGCAATGCACCCCTCTCTTTTGCCTTCTGCATCATGAAAGTATGCCCGACAGGAATCCTCAGTATCTCAATGCCAAGGCTTCCAAGCTGCCTTTCAATAGCCATGGAACACTCCACATTTACAATCATAGTGCCTTTCTTTCCTGAAAATATATCTTTCGCAAGCACAAATGCAATCTGGTCAGAATTAAGTATCCTGCCTCTGTCATCCGCAATGCCTACCCTGTCGCCGTCGCCGTCAAAAGCTGCACCGAAATCTGCACCGATCTCAAGAACCTTGTCTCTCATCTTCTCAAGATTCTTTACCTCAACATCCGCACCTCTTTCCGGAAAAGAAGGATCCACCTTATTAAAAATAACAGTATCTGCTATGTTTTCTACTAAAGAGAAGACTTTCGGAGCAGAGAGGCATGTGCTTCCGTTGCCGCAGTCAACGACAAGATTGACTGGCTTTTCAATCGAAAATCGCCCGGAAAGACAATTGACATACTCTTCTGTCATATCAACAGTCTCAACAGTGCCGACAGCATCTGACTGTACAAATTCACCTTTAGCAGCAATCTCACCAATCTCTTTGTTGTCCTCTTCAAAATAACCGACACAATCCTTATCATAGAATTTTATGCCGTTCCATTCAGGAGGATTATGCGATGCTGTGATATAGACAGTCACATCCTTTTTAAGCTTCCAGCCGGAAAAAAGAGTAACACCGAAAGAGGTTATGCCTGCATTTGCAACATTCAGCCCGCCTTTTGTAGCGCCGCGTATGAAAGCCTCAAGAAGCGCAGGACTTGACGCCCTTATGTCAGCACCGACAAGAATATTGTTCCCCCTGCCTTTTCTCTCCATAAGAGCAGCAAGGGAAAGACCTATCTTCTCCATTATCTCATCAGTCAGGCTCTTTCCGTAGATGCCTCTTACATCATAGGCCCTAAAAATAGACATATCCATAAATTCACCATATAAAAAACTATAACTTATAACAAGATTTCTTAAGTATAAATCTTTTCTCGACTACTTCACTGTCACGCTTTTGGCAAGATTCCGGGGACGGTCTGGATTGCATCCGCGAAGGATTGCAAGATAATATGAAAGCACCTGTATAGGTATTATATCTGTAATAGGAGATGCATGGCCTACATCAGGAACTTTGACAAAAAAATCAAAGATATCATTTTCCTCATCAGACACCCCGATAATATAGCCACCTCTTGACTTTACTTCCATCGCATTGCTCAATATCTCTTTTCGGGTCTCATCATTCGGGACAAAGACTATGCATGGCGTCCCTTCCTCTATAAGAGCAATAGGACCATGCTTCAGAGTGCCTCCTGCAAATCCCTCAGCATGTATGTAAGACACTTCCTTTATCTTAAGAGCCGCTTCAAGAGCAGTAGAATAACTCTGGCCTCTCCCTATGACATACAGGTGTTCCTTGTCTTTCAGACAAGACGCAAGCTCAACAGTTCCCAAGAGCGTTTTCGGATCTGTAAGGTCGCCCACATGGTCTGCGACAGATTTCAGAAGATCCTTGCCCTCACTAAGCTTTCCCACACAGGCATAAGCCAGCAGAGTAAGGATTGCAAGCTGTGATGTATAGCTTTTGGTCGACAGGACACATATTTCAGGTCCTGCATTCATAAGAAGCGTATGGTCTGAATTCCTCATGAGAGACGAGCCCATCACATTGACGATAGACAGTATCTTGACACCTTTCTTCTTTGCCACCTTTACAGCATCCAGAACATCAGCAGTCTCCCCTGACTGCGACACTGTAATCATAAGCGTCTGGGGTGTAAGAAAATGCTCATAGTTGGGAAACTCAGAAGAATCAACAATATTTATATGTTTTCTGGCAATCTTTGAGAATGTATATGACGCAGATAAAGCCGCATTATAAGATGATCCGGATGCGATGAAGAAAGTCCCGTAAGACTCATTTATCGCATCAGCAATTCCCTGCAGCACCTTATCATCCTGATGTATCGCTTTGGTTATCGTCTCTTTCTGCTCTGATATTTCTTTGAGCATATAGTGCTTGAAATCCCCTTTCTTTGCCTGCTCCACATCCCAGTCAAGGACCTGTACCTTTTTATCTATAATATCTCCTGTGATTGAGCAACGCACTTCAAAGCTTCCGTTGAAGACTGCCATCTCATAATTTTCAAGATATATAACCTTATTCGTATGATTGATGAAGGCAGGAGAATCGCTCGCCACAAAATGCTCGCCGTCACCGACACCGACGACAATCGGGGAATCCTTGCGGGCGCAGATCATTGTTTCAGAATCTTTATGGATGCTGACTATAGCATAAGTGCCTTCAAGAAAAGATAGTGTTTTTCTGAACGCATCTTCAAAAGAACAGCCATTTTTTATAAAGTCTTCTATAAGAAGAGGTATTACCTCAGTATCTGTCTCAGATCTAAAGACATATCCTTTTTTCTTCAGTTGCTCTTTAAGTGCCTGGTAATTATCAATGATCCCGTTATGGACCACAGAGATGCAGCCGTCAGAAGACATATGCGGATGAGAGTTCTCTTCTGTAACTTTTCCATGGGTTGCCCACCTTGTATGACCAATACCTACTGTACCGCTCCCGAGATTATTGATTGTATCAGCATCACAGATCATGCCCACTTCTTTCACGACAGAAATAGAAGGATTGCCGACAACAGCAACACCCCATGAATCATATCCTCTGTATTCAAGCGTCTTGAGGCTGTCAATTATAACACTACTGGCTTGCCTTTTACCTTTATAACCAACAATTCCGCACATAGTTTACCAGACCCATAACAATAATAAAATAATATATTTCAAATACACCTTTACATTGAAGCAATGCAGGTATAAAAAGGTTTTTCAAAAACAAGTGAAGGTATTATAAATCATTTTATAATTCAATATATATACTGAACAAAAGATTTATAAAGAAATAGACAATATATATAAAATAAAGTTATATATTATAAACAATTTAATAATAACATTATAAATTAAATTATAAGTGGTTCGATTCAGATGGCGCAGATAATAAAAGAGATAAACGGAAAATTCTTCGCAAAAAACGCGATACTTGTAAATAAACCTGAAAAACTAAAGGGGCTGCTGAATAACACACGATGGGACATATTAAAGCTCCTTGCAGAGAAGCCGAGATACCCGGCAGAGATAGCAAAAGAGCTTGATCTGCATGAGCAGAAAGTATATTACCATATAAAACAGCTGGAAGCGAATGGACAGATAGAAGTGAAGACCAAAAAAGAGTTTGGCGGCACGATAGCGAAATATTACACTGTAACAAACCACGCCTTTGCTCTCGAACTTCCATCTGGTGACATGAAGCTTGCCGATTTTCCCATGAGAAATGAATCAGATAAACTGAAATCATTCCTTTTCCCTTTCATCAACAACGGAAACCTTAACTCAAACATAGTTGTAGGATCTCCTGACCCCCATGGGCTTCATCAGGTAAGGGCAAGAGATGGCCATTATGCTATAGATCTGGCACTTTTCCTCGGCCAGATGGTGACGATGCCAAAGAAGTTCACCACAATTCTTGACATAGATATAAAATCACAGAAAAAGTATGACAGCAATCTTGTCGTAGTCGGCGGGCCTCTCACGAACCTGATAACGGGTGACATAAACAACTATATCCCTGTAAAATTCAAGATAGACAACTTTCCTTTCAGAGGCATGACATCACAGAAGACAGGAAAGGTATATGACGAGGACAACATAGGCATGATAGCCAAGATAGTCAACCCAAAAAACACAGACAAGAGCATCCTTATTCTTGCAGGCAACAGGTTCAGCGGCACAAAGGCAGCAGTCCTTGCACTGACGAGATTTACAGAAACAGTTCTTGAGAACTACAATGGTGAGGACAACTGGGCATGTGTTGTAGAAGGTTTGGACATCGATGGGGATGGACAGGTTGATAGTATTAAGGTTTTGGAGTGAAGAGAAAATAATAAGATAATGGAATTTGTCTATATAGCTCGTTATTCAATTAAATTTACATTTCCTAAAACAATTACAACAGGACGAGTTATTTGCGAAATTCTAAATATTTGATTCAACATATTATCACATCATTGTTTTTATTTTTTCTAGAATTTTTTTAATAACAATTAAGTTACTTTGAAGTTTAGTATTGGTTGATTTAAAAAATTCTTTATTTTTATCATAGTTTAAAAAACCTTGAAAATCTGCCCAAGATGAACCCCATCTTTTTCTTAACTCAATATCTAAAGCTAATTGGTATAATTTTTCTTCTTTTTTTATATCAGCAATTAAATAATTCAAGTCCTTTAATACTTCTTTAGGATCTAACTTGAAGAAACCATGATATTCGCTAATTGCTTGATGTAATTCATCTAACCTTAATTGATAAAATGGTGGTAAAATTGGAGAACCTTCTATATCCCCCATTTTATTTAACAGATTTAATAAATGATTTATTTCAAAGATTACATTTTCTTTTTTTTGGTTTTTTAATTGATTTGTTAGAAAAATATCCCTTATATAATCTCTAGAACATGGTATACTTTGTCCATTTAATCTTATATAAAATACTTTATTCGAAGATTGAATTAACTTATTACTTGATTCATATATTTTAATAATTATATATTTTTTATTATTGAATTCAATTTTCTTTGTTTCAAACTGAATGTGTGGTTGAACTAATTCTAATGCCTGTGAAAACAAAAGGTTTATTTCAAACCGATCTTCCAATTTAATTCCTATGGGCTCAAATTTATCACTAATCCCAAATATAATAAATCCTCCGCTTAAATTAGCAAAAGAAGTTATTATATTTACAATTTTTTGTTTATATTTTTTATTTCCAAAATCTAATTTTTCCTTTAAATCAAAAGAATCAGATTCTTCTGGTTTGTATTCTATAATGTTCTCAATAGTTTTTTCATTCCAACATTGAATATTATTAGGAATTAAATCATCCATTATTATCCACCACTTCAGTTTCTAATCCTTCGCTCAAATACATCACCAACCAAACCCCCCACTAACCCAACCTCTTCCTCTTCTCTTTCTCAGTCTCAACCAAGTAATTATCTTTTGTACTTATACTTCGCCCAATCTTTCTTTCCGCATCTTTTCGCGCATTTCCTGCAACATCACCGCCCTCTTTTGCAGCAACCTTGCATTCTTCAAGATGCTTTGAATCCTTGCTCCTTGTAATCTCTGTAGTTACACCCTCACCAAGCATAGTAAATATCAGCTCCATGTCATTCATGTGGTCTCTTAAATTAGCTTTTGATTGTTTTGGTAAATTTTTATGTTGTTTATACTCATTTGGAGTCATTCCAAATGTTGCTTTAGAGATTTCTGCCGTGAGTATAGCAAAATCTTTATGTTTTTCAATACCTCTATCTTTCCACTCGTCTGTCAACTCATCCCTTACCGCAATACCTCTTACTCTCTTTTCAATCCAAGGATCAGAATAACCTTTCGACCTGTATAGATTCTTCATCCTTTCCTGTGCAAGTTCAGGATCTTCTATCTCCTGCACTCTTTCATAACCTACCCGTGCCAGCCATAGCTTAAAAGGTTCTGCTTTAGGAGATGGAATTGATTGAATTATACGAAACAGGGATTCTGTATTTGCACAATCAGTTTCCCTTAACTTTCCATCTGGCGCTTCTAATTTCAACTGTACACAAAATGTGGACAGTTCAATTCCATGCTCTACTTCTCTTTTCTTAAGCATACTCCAATAGTTTCTTGGATTTGAAGACTCGGTTAAAGCAACAACAACATCAACAACAGAAAAGTACCACTCATTACCATACCATACTTTCCGTATCTTTTTATCTTCAAACACAACCAGGGCATTCTCTTCATCCATATCCAATCATTAATAGTTATGAATATTTCCAAATTTATATACCTATTTTAAGTACCATGCCACTATACCTCTTTTAATAGTACCATACCAATAGAAAAAACAACTACCTATCCATCAAAGACACATACATTTTACACAGAAACCCCAATTTCAGCCACCAACAATCTTCAAAATATCTTCACCATACTTTGTAATCTTCGCAGGCCCAAGGCCATATATCCTTTCAAGCTCATCAGAAGTCTTAGGTAACCTCTGTGCAATTTCCAGCAAGGTCCTGTCCTGCATTATACAATAGGCAGGAAGCCCCATCTCTCCGGCAAGAGAACTTCTCCAGCTTTTAAGCCTCATAACCAAATCACCGGATAATTTAGATATATCAGCATTGATCCCCCTGGCGGTTTTAGACAGAAGTTCCCCCTTTTCATCTCCCATCATCTCAAGCATGCTTTTTGTTATAAAATAAGTCGGTTTTTTACCAGTGTATGTCAAATACAGGCTCTCCTTTGCCCTGCTCATCGCAACATAAAATAATCTTCTTTCCTCTTCTTCTTTGTCATATTCCTCAACTTTAACCATATCGACTACAGGATGTTCACTGCCCTTGCACGGAAAATAAGAAGCGTTGCACCCTATGATAAAAACAACTTTTGCTTCCATACCCTTAATTGCATGAATAGTTGCAAGTGTCACAGCATCCTTGCCAGCTTTACTGCTTTTTTTCATTTCATCGCTTCTTACAATATGTTTTATCCCTGCAAGCTTCATCCTCTGGGACATTTCATTCAACTGCCTGTTAACTCTTGCGAGCACAAATATTTCATTTCCCGGCAAATCTAAGGCTATTATTTTTTGCAGCACAAATGCAAGCTCTGCATCTTCTGAACTAAATTTCAGAAAATTTATGTCTTTTTCTCCTTCAATGACCGATTCCAAATCTACCAGCCCCATACCCTTGATTGAATTATTTGTCAACTCAACCAAATGCTTTGTTGACCTGTAATTCTTTGACAATGTGATTATCTCACAATCCTTATATTTATCCTCGAAATTCAGTATATATCTTATATCAGAACCCCTCCAACCATATATTGACTGCCTTGGGTCGCCCACGCAAAATAAATTAGGAGAATCAAGAATATCGATAAGTTTTATCTGTGTCGAATTGACATCCTGATACTCATCTACAAGAATATGATCAAATTCAGGTATCAATCCTGTGTGCTTTTCAAACAGCTTTATCGCATCAACCAGCTGATCTGCAAAATCACGCATGCCATATTTTCTCATATATGCTTCAATGTAATTACAGACACCAAATACAAGATCTGCACTTTTTTTATGGCCATTATCAACAGTTTCAAAAGATAAGTCCCTTAGCAATCTGTTCTTGAACTTGTAATAATCCCTGATAAAGAAGCAATCATTCATAAATATATTCTGAAGCTGATCTGTAGTTTTTCCTTGTTTTTGGGTATGGCTGAAATATATATCTATTGCCTGGTCCGGTGCTATATTCATACTCAAAAGCGCCTTGTTGACCATCACGATCTTATCCCTATAATTAATAACCCTAACAGATTTATCATAGATCCGGTTATTGTGGCGCCTTAAAGTCTTTTCGCAAAAAGAATTGAATGTTTCAACATTAAGTTCATCTATATGCTCAAGCCGTCTCATCATTTCAGCTCTTGCTTTCCT
>JAGLUQ010000040.1 GCA_023134675.1 Candidatus Aenigmatarchaeota archaeon
ACAACGACTGTGTCTGCTCCTTTTATTCCCATTGCATGGAGTCTTGTCACAGCGTTGTTTCCCATGCCTCCTGCTCCGATAACCATTATTCTTGCATCCTGCACATCATCAAATGAATCGTCAAGCCCTACATTCTGGTTTATCTGCTGCTGCTGCGGTTGTGTAAATGACTGGTCTCTCTGTATGTTCTGTGACATTGTCTGCGGTTCCTGTTGAGGCATTTCCTGTCTTGGTTGTTGCTGCACTTGCTCTGGTGCTGTGAAAGGTGATGAATTTTCTGCCTGTTCCTGGCTGAACGGGGTGCTGTTGCTTTGCGGGGTAACTTGCTGTGGCTGTATCTGTTGAGGTATAGGTTCCTGTGATGCGAATGGCGCTTCAAAAGAATCCTGTGCTGTGTTTCTTTCAGGCATTTTATTTTGTACAGGCTCTGTAGCCATACTGTTCTGCGGAGCATTGTCCGCACGGTTCTGTTCAGAACTGTTCCTTGCTGCAAGCGCACTTTCAATAAACGATTTCATATTTCATTACCTCTGAGATGATTTTTAGGTTTAGATGTATCTATTAGTTGGTTAATAATATTAAGGCTTTTCTTTATTTATAAATATTTCGGTTTTTGAGTGATGTTTTTGTTGTTCGTTTAATTAGCTATGTTACTGTAAAGGCATAACGTTTTTAAATATAGCATTTAATTCATATCATGGCCGAATGGACTTTTTATGCTGCAAGAGGAATTGTTTCATATGACAGATTAGGCAAAGCATTTTTTAATCCGGAACAAATTGAGGAAGGGCTGAGGATTGGCCTTATGCCTCAGATAATTCTTACTCCTGGTGCTCAGGATCCAGCTGTTATCAGTTCCTTGTCAAAATATCTGGAGGCTAAGGATATCAGTGGTGTGCCTCTGAAAATAACAGCTCATGGGAAAGGCCGGTTTGTTGATTCCGACCTTCTTCAGATTAAGCAAAGTGTGGATGCTTTGGTTGAAGTTAATGAAAAAAGCAGTGATACAATGTTCAAAGAGATTGTGTTCCATGCAGGTGCGGTCCATACATTTGAGGAAGAATGCAGGTTGAGGGCACAGCCTGAATATTATGGTTACAGTAATCTGGATACTACATTTACATTACGCGAATATATGGAGACTTTGGCAGGCATAAGATCTGTAATCCTGCAAGTGTCGGAGTATGCAAAAGAATCAGGGATTGACCTTATAATAGAGAATGTCGGCCAGGTAAATTATGCGGTCGTCCCGAGCCAAAAGGCTGAAGATAAATCTGAAGACTTCAGAAAAGATTTAAGATGGGCCGATACTATATGGCTTCCTGAAGCTTTGCAGGTGGGGGATGTCGGCTGTGTATATGATCTTGATTTTCTTACAGGTGGGAAACTGCCTATATGCATCGATATCGAGCATCTGGGCCAGTCTGTTGAATATTCACAGGATTGTAATCTTGAGGATCTTGAAATTTATGATATGACTGATGAGGAAGCCACAGTACTTGATGACCTATGCGTTTTTATTAGGAAGGGATATCCTGTTCTGTATGAGCATCTTATAGATCCTGCTGAAATTATCGGAAGATTTGACGGAAGGATACCTATCTGCCATATCGGTGGGCAGGTGAATATGGTCTATGATGATGTGGATGAATTGAAGATAGGTTCCCATATGCCTGTGACTTTCGGGGATGATCTAAATGAGTATATTGAGTGTGATGGTCTGAGATTAAGAGAGAATGCGATGCGTCAGAAGAAGCTGGAAAAATACCTTAGGCTGCTTCATGATGCAGGATGCAATAGCGGTGTGCTTGAACTGCATCTGGGTCCCTGTCATGTTGGTGACAAGTGGAGATTCTATAATGAGCTTTCCTTGAGGAATGTGAAATCGATAATTGATAAATTTTAGCTCAAATTTTTATTTCTATTCTTTCAAACCAATATCTATGCCGGATTTTAAGTTAGTATCATCATTTGGACCAAAGGGTGATCAGCCGAAAGCGATAGATTCTCTGGTCTCGGGTCTTCTGGATGGTAAGAAGCATCAGACACTGCTTGGCGTTACAGGTTCTGGAAAGACGTTTACTATAGCCAATGCAATATCCAGATGGAAGCGGCCTGTGCTTGTAATAACCCATAACAAGACACTTGCGGCGCAACTCTACAATGAGTTCAAGGAATTCTTCCCCGATAATGCGGTGGAGTATTTTGTGAGCTACTATGACTATTACCAGCCGGAAAGCTATCTTCCGCAGACAGATACATACATAGCGAAGGATGCTTCCATAAATGAGGATATTGACAGGCTTAGGCTTTCTGCCACAAGATCTCTGCTTACGCGTGATGATGTAATTATCGTGGCGAGCGTCTCGTGTATATACGGTATAGGGATGCCGGAAGAGTACAGGAAGATGTCTCTTGAAGTAAAGAGAGGGATGCGAATCGGAAGGGATGAGATAATATCCAGGCTTGTTGATATGCAGTATGAGAGAAATGATGTTGACCTTAAGAGAGCGAAGTTCCGTGTTAGGGGCGATGTGATTGATATCCACCTGAGCTATGAGTCGACTGTTATAAGGATAGAACTTTTTGGCGATGCTGTCGAGTCTGTTAAGGAGCTGCATCCGGTCACTTTGAAATCATATAGTGAGATTGAGAGCACGTTGATATTTCCTGCAAAGCACTTTGTCATGCCTGAAGAGAATACACGCCGTGCGGTTGAGTCTATAAGGGCTGAGCTTAAAAATCGGCTGAAAGAGCTTGTGAAACAGAACAAGCTTGTAGAAGCGCAGAGGCTTGAGCAGAGGACAGAGCATGATCTTGAGATGCTTGGTGAGATAGGATACTGTTCAGGTATTGAGAACTATTCCCGGCATTTTGACGGAAGAAGTTCTGGTTCACCTCCTTCGTCACTTCTTGATTTTTTTCCTAAGGATTTTCTTATAGTTGTAGATGAGTCGCATGCTACAATACCTCAGTTGAGGGGGATGTATGCGGGCGATTTTTCAAGAAAGCAAAGCCTTGTCAATTACGGCTTTCGTCTTCCTTCAGCATTTGACAACAGGCCGCTCAGATTTGAGGAATTCAAGAGGCATATCCATAACATAATATATGTCTCTGCCACTCCGCAAGATTATGAGTTAGATAAAAGCGGCAGCACAGTGGAACAGATAACAAGGCCTACAGGGCTTCTTGATCCTGAAATTGAGGTCAGGCCTGCGAAAGGGCAGGTTGAAGACCTGATTAAAATGGTCGGAATGCAGAAAGGCAAAGGTTTCAGGACGCTTGTGACAACCCTGACAAAGAAGCAGGCAGAGCAGCTTTCCGAGTTCATGGTGCTGAAAGGGATAAAGGTGAGGTATATGCATTCTGATATCAAGACTCTTGAGAGGACAGAGATCATACGCGACCTGCGCCTTGGCAAGTTTGACTGCCTTGTCGGCGTGAATCTTTTGAGGGAAGGTCTTGATATACCAGAGGTGTCGCTTGTCGCTATATTTGACGCGGATAAGGAGGGTTTCTTAAGGAATGCGAGATCTCTGATACAGACAATAGGCAGGGCGTCAAGGAACAGCGAGGGCAAGGCTATCTTGTATGCTGATAAGATTACAGGTTCCATGAAGACAGCTATGGAAGAGACATTGAGGCGGCGGGAGATACAGGAAAGTTATAATAAGGAGCATGACATTGTCCCGAAGACAATTGTTAAAGGCATACAGGAAAGAGTGCTTCCGAAAGATGAGCTTGCAAACATAAAGGTCATAAAGAAGATTGACAGGCAGAACATGTCTGATGGTGAAAGGGAGACTCTTCTTGCCGAGCTTGAGCTTCTGATGAATGAGGCGGCAGAGATGCTTGAGTTTGAGAAAGCGGCTGTGTTGAGAGATAAGATAAGGGAGCTTAAGGGGTAATCTTCATATCAGTTGAGATGTGCCTGCTTAAATAAATCTTGTTTTTTGATAAGCAGAGGTCTCTTGTCTTTTATGAATATTACGGAGTCGCTTGTTTCTGCAAGCTTTTCCATATATATATTTCTTATCTGTTCTTGCGTATCTTCCGGTAGCAGGCTGAAATTATAGACAAAAACGTCAGGATCTTTTTCTCTTATATTTTCCAGGATAGCAAAGTTGTCAGAAGGATATCCTAAAGGGTCTATATAGATTGTGAATTCTTCTATTTTGTCAGGATTCCTTGTTTTAAATCCGCAAACAAGGTCTGCATAGTGCTTTGTTATGGCTTCCTGGATTTTATAATTCAGCCGGGAAAATTGTTTGTCAATTGCTATATCTCCTGCTGTTGACATAAAGTCTTCAAAAGCTGTAATCTGTTCTGCCACTGCTGTAGAATCCATAAATGTTTATTCATTCTTTAACTTTAACAATCTTTTCTTTCACTTGAATATCTCGCCGGTCTCTTTAGACCAGAACAGGAGATCTAGGGCATCCATAGGTATTTTTGTATCTTCTGATAATTTTCGTACGCAGTTTTCAATTTCTATATATCTTTTAAGGGTGATTGTTTTTGGTATGCTGTCAATCACCTTGTATCTTTCAAGATTCCTGAGTATGTGGCGGTCAAGAATCGCTATATCATTTCCTTTGCCTATGTTTCTTAGGAAATGGCTTGCTTCTTTCATGCCCATGCCTTTTATGTTCTTTACAAGCCAAAGGCGCAACGCCGGTATGTCTTTTTCGTATTTTTGGATTGTCTTTTTGATTGATATCTTATTTGTTTTACTGTCTGTAAAAAGATCTCTTGCAAGAATTATGTATCGTGCCTTGTTGTTCCTGAACCTGATGTCTCTTACTTTGTTTGAGATTTCTTTTTCTGTGTCGTCGAAAAGAAGCCCTGTCTTGTAGAGAGTTTCTATTGCCTTGTCACAGGTTCTTGCTTTTGACTGCGGTGTGAGGAGGCAGAAGCATAATTCTTTGAATATGAATTCGTCTGATTTTTTGAAGACAGATCTGAAATGATTAAGACGCCTGTTAATGTCTCCTTTTTTTTTCTTATAAGAAACATTGAGCGTATCTAAAGAATACATAATAGAATAATAAAGAATAACAAAAAATAAAAAAGAAAGCGAGACTTTAGATGTCTCTTGCTTTTACAGTCTTCCTTCCGTTACCTTCTGCCCTTTTTGCTGCCTTCTTGATTATTTCTTCAACAGCGGCGGACAATACGTCGTCAGCTTCTCTGGATATGCTTACATCCAGATCCTTTGCAAGTTCTCTTATTTTGCTTTTCACTATATAGCTCATTTTTTTCACCTTTCTATAGAATAGTCTTGTAAAAAACAAGACCAAATATCTCTGATATTAGCTTAAACAGTTATATATCTTTTGGTGTCTTTTGAAAATTTATCCTTATACTGTTATTGAAAAATAATCTTCGTTCTTATTAATAATTGCGGTATTATGCATTATTAATAGGATAATAGATAATTTTTCATATAGGTTAATTCAATAAAATATATTTTTCATATTTATCATAAAGTAATATACTTTGATGAAAAATGGTGTCTATATATTTCTGTTATATATATTTTTAAAATAAATTATGATATTATGGATGAATACAAAAAAGTTGGCGCAGGTTTTGGAATCCTTGTCTTAAGGGATGGAAAGGTACTTCTTGGTAAGAGGCATGATGATCCTGAAATGGCATCAAGCATGCTTCACGGCGAAGGTACATGGACAATGCCTGGAGGGAAGCTTCATTTCGGTGAGTCTTTTGAAGAAGGTGCAGCAAGGGAACTTATGGAAGAGACCGGACTTACGGCGAAAAGCCTTAAGGTGATAAGCGTGAGCAATGATATTGTTGACACTGCGCATTTTGTGACAGTCGGCCTCTTGTGCGAGGATTTTGAGGGCGAGCCTGCGGTCATGGAGCCTGATGAGATTACGCAGTGGGAATGGTTCGGATTTGATGATATACCAAAGCCTATATTTTTTCCGAGCGAGAAGCTTCTTAAGAACTATCTTGAGAAGAGATTTTATGAGGGATGATCAGAACTCAAAAACCTGGAAATCTTTTGCGGCGACAACCTTCATGCCTGTCTGTTCTTCAAGCCATCTGGCTTCGTTTTCAGGGCCGACTTTCATCATCGTCAGTCCGAAATGCTGGGTTATGACAAGTTTTGGATCTGTTCTTTCTATAAGCTTCTCTGCGCTGTAGGTGTCTGTGTGATCCTTGTTCTTTTTTTCAGCTGTGCTTTCTTCCCTTGGAAAGATATGGTTAAGTATAAGTATGTCTGAGTTCTTGTGGTGCTCTTCAAGGCCTTTGAAATAGTAGCTGTCACTAACATAGGATAAAGTTTTCTCGCCTTTCAGCACAAATCCTATGCCTTTTGGATCGCCGTGCTTTGTCGGTGTGGCTGTTATCTTCAGGCTGTCAAGGTCGAAAGTGTCTCCTGGTTCCATCACGACTATCTTTTCCATAAAATTAAGATAGTAATCAAGTATTGCTTTTTCTATATTCTCATGGCCTTCTAACGCAGTCCTGCTTCCTATGAGAATCCCTTTCTTTTCCCAGCCGCCTTTTGTTAATATGTCAATTAGGACATTAGCATCATTTGTGTGATCCTGGTGCACGTGAGAGAGAAGAATTGCGTCAAGCTCTTCTAAGGGTATATTGTTTCTTCTTGCGTGGACAAGCGCTCCGGGACCCGGGTCAAGGTATAGCTTCTTTCCGCAGGTCTCTATATATATGCCGCCGCTTGCTCTTTCCTGTCTTGAGACTCCGAACCTTCCGCCTGCTGTGCCTAGAAACTGTATCTTCATGTTTGTCAGACCTTGGTTATTCTTCTTTTTTCGCTTTCTTGATATTTATAAGTATTGATGCTGCGGATTGCGGGATGTCGACAATTTCTCCTTCTTCAAAAGGGCCGTAGCTTTCGCTGTCGTCAGCGACAAACTCGGGCACTGCGCCAAGTATTTTTATCTTTGTCGTGTCTATTTTGGTGTTGCTATCAGTTTGTTCTAATTCGCTCTTCTCTGTCTTTTTGTCTTTTTCATCTTTATTGTTTTCCTTTTCAGTTTCTTCTTTTACATTTTCTTCAGCTGTCTCTTTTTTCTCTTCGTTTTCGTAGAACACGAACTCAAGGTTGCTCCTGTATTTTGTGACTGCTGACTTTAT
>JAGLUQ010000041.1 GCA_023134675.1 Candidatus Aenigmatarchaeota archaeon
TATAAATATCTTAGGCACGGAATGTGCCTTGAAACTGTTCCTGTACCCGACAACGCAGTCATGGTCTTTGAGCCCTTCCTCAATCTCAGGTATCTTCTCTAAAGGATATGTCAGGTCAACATCAGTAAATATGACATCATCATCCGCATACGCAAAAGCAGTTCTCAGCGCCTCGCCCTTGCCAAGGCCGTGGTCAAATATTATCTCAACACCTATCTCCTTTGCAATCTCAGCAGTACCGTCTGTAGAATGCCCGTCAACAACAACAATCCTGTAATCCTTGATATCCCGTATCCTCTTGATTGTCTCTCTGACAGACTCAGCCTCATCTTTTGTCGGAAGTATTATCGTAACCATATGACTCACTTGCTCTCAAATATAACATCCATAAAATTATCCACGCTTTTCTTCACATCATATCTTTTGGTGAATCCCTTATATCTTTTTGCAGCAGCAAGATCTTCAGAAATGTCAAGCCTGTCCTGGGATACAAAATCTGAAATCTCCTTCTCTTTAAGATACCTTGCAAGATACTCCTGCTCAGTCTGGCCGGGAGTGGGGATATAAAGCGCTTTCTTCCGAAGCACATAAAGATCCATTATAGTGGAATAACCACTTCTGGAGACAACAATCTTTGCCCTGTTCATACAATTCTCACGCGTATCCTTGTCCATATAATCATATACCTGAGCATTTCCGCGAGACACAGGTTCAGAGGAACCCGTCTTGCCCAGGCTCACAACAACATTGCCGTCAAGAGAATCCAGCTGCTCAAAAACCTTTTTCTCAAAATCAACTCTTGCGTCTTCAGGTCCTGAAATAGAAATCATGCAGTCAATATCCTTTTTTACCTCAACTTTCCTGAAATCAGACAGGACACCGATATACTCAACTTTTTTCCTTTCAGTGAACACAAGACCATGAGACAGGTCACCGGAAATACTATCCTTATCAAAATCAGGAACAATCAATTTATTATAATTCATAAAACACTTATTAAAGAACTCTGTAAAAATAATTGGCTTAAAGAGATAAGGACTCATGAGACGAAGCTGATGCGATATAAAAAAAGACGGCACCTTGGATGAATCAATACCATAACGAGAGTCAGAAATCACAATATCAGGACTGTTCTTCAATTGATATTTCTTAAATCTTTTTTTCTCATCTAACAAAGACAATGCCAGTTCCGGAGTCTTATGCACAAGATTGAACAACATTCGGGACTGTCCTGACGAGATAATATCCGGCTGTTCAGGAAAGCGAACATAACCAACACTGTCAGACATATTCTTCTTCAAAAACTCAAGAGGTCGCCCTGAACATATTATATCAACCTGATGCCCGTCTTTCACAAGCCGGCGTATCAAAGGCAGCGATCTTGTAGCATGCCCAAGCCCCCAGGAACAGAGCGCAAAAACGATTCTCATAAGACCCTATTTGTTTCACTCATATATATTATTTAATTGATCAAAAGAACAGAACATCTTCAGATAGAAAAACAATTAAAAACATATTTAACTCTTTCGCCCAAATTAAACAGAAGTCTACATTTATTAAAGATTAAAAAATAATATTTGACAGGTGAAAGCAAGATGGTTAAGAAAAATACGAAATCTGCAGCAAAAGGCAGACAAACCGGTACAAAAGAGAAAAGAAGTACCGGAAAGAACAAGACAGCAGCATCAAAGGCACCTGCCCAAACACAGGCAAAAAAGCCAAGCACAGAGCAGATAAATCCCTGGATTATATCAACAGGAGTTCTTGCAATCCTTCTGATAGCATCTGTCTTCACAGGCGGATTTGACCTGAACAAAAATGATGATTACGCAAAGACGATAGGCCTCATAGACACAATGATTGATTCTTCCATAACGGCAGAGGCAAAATCTTCTCTCGAGACAGCGAAAAGCTCAGTCGAGACTGCCCTTACCGCAGAAGCGACAGCAGTGCCTGAAAAAAAAACAGGAACCAGCGACAATTTAGAAAAGCCGGTCACACTTGACATGTATATAATGAGCCAGTGCCCTTACGGAGTACAGGCAGAAGACGGCGCAATACCTGCAGTGAAAAAACTGATAGATTCAGTTGATTACAACATATATTTTATAGCAAACGACAACGGTGACGGCACATTCTCAAGCCTGCACGGCCAGCCGGAAGTTGACGAAAACATGAGACAGATATGTATAATGGAAAAATATCCGGAACAATTTCTTGACTACCTTACATGCCTGAACAAGGATTACAGGAACGCAGGAACTGCATGGAAAAGCTGTGCAGAAAGCAACAGCATAGACACCACAGAAATAGAGACATGCCAGACCGGAGATGAAGGAAAAGCCCTTTTCTCAGAAAGCATAGCGCAGGCAAAAAGTGTGGGCGCCTCCGGTTCACCGACAATCTACTTAAACGGCGAACTTTACCAAAGCGGACGAGATGCCCTGTCTTTCACAAGAGCCATATGCCAGCTAGCACCTGAAGAAGCTGAATGCGCAACAATACCTGCATGCACATCAGATGCAGACTGCACAAAGACAGGCTTCATAGGCAAATGCCTTGAACCAAACACAGAGAATGCTGAATGCGAATACACGCAGCCACCTACAGTCAACATAAAGGTACTCAATGATGAGACATGCGCAGGATGCGACACTACAGCTTTTGACAGCATAAATGAGCAGCTCTTCATAAACACAGAAACCACAGTAGTTGATATATCAAGTGATGAAGGAAAAGCCCTTCTTGAAGAGCTAAAGCCTCAGCAGGTGCCGACATACATTTTTGACGAGACTCTTCTGGAATCATCAGAATACGCAAGGCTTGAGCAGTTCTTCACAAAGACAGGAGAACACTATATACTCAGCCCGTCAATAGTCGGTCAGTACATAGAAAGCCCAAAGATGATAGGAAGAGAAAAGATTGAAGGCAAGCTTGACCTTTTCGCAATGAGTGAATGCCCATACGGCGTCATGGCAGAGAACAACATGGAAGAAGTTCTTAACACATTCGGTGACAACATAGACTTCTCCATACACTTCATAGCCTCAGACAACGGTGACGGCACATTCTCAAGCCTGCACGGCCAGAAGGAAGTGGATGAAAACATAAGGCAGGTATGCGTGATGGAACACAACAACGCAGAATTCTTCAGCTACCTGATGTGCCAAAACGCAAACTACAATGCAGGAACAGATCTTGACACCACATGGGAAGCATGCGCAGAAGACAACAGCATAGACACAGCAACGATACAGGCATGCTACACAGGTGACGAAGGAGCAGAGCTGCTGAGAGCTAACATAGAACTCACAAACGAGCTTGGCATCGGAAGTTCCCCGACTTTCCTCATAAACAACCAGATCCAGTTTGGAGGCGCCCTTCCGGCAGACGAGATAAAGACAAAGTTCTGCGCAGAGAACCCGGACACTGAAGGCTGCGACGCAACTCTTTCAACAGAAAGCGACATCTCAACAAGCGGAAGCTGCTGATAAAAAATGGGCGCAAAAGCCCTCTATTTTCTTTTTTCTTTTCTTATAATTCTTTAGAAGACACCTTTTCCAAAAAAACATCTGATAGCCATACCACAAAAAAAAGAATCAAAAAACCAATCATTTCCTGAAAAAATCGACAGCTTTCTTCAAAGACTCAACAAAAACCCGAACCTCGTCTTCAGTATTATAGATATATACAGATGCTCTTACAGACCCATCTTTTAATCCACGGGAATTAAACCACGAATGCGCGCAGTGAGCACCGGACCGCATCATGACAGATGAAGACTGGTCAAGAAGCATCACAATATCATGAGGGCTGACACCGTCAACAGTAAAAGACATAACTCCTGACCTTTCAGAAGGATCCAAAGGCCCTATAATCTTCAAGCCTTCAATACTCTTAACACCTTCAGTCATCAGCCTATTAAGCTTGAACTCATGCCTTGCAATATCCTCAAGACCGACAGACCTGATATAATCAAGAGCAGCAGAAAAGCCTATAGCCCCCGCATAATCCTGAAGCCCTGCCTCAAACCTCTCAGGCAATCCCGCAAGCTTATAGCCTGAATAAGTAGTATCTACAACAGTGTCGCCGCCTGCATTATAAATATCAAGCTTCTCAAGAATCTCAGACTTCCCGTAAAGCATGCCGATTCCAGAAGGACCGAGCATCTTGTGCCCTGAACACGCGAAAAGATCCACATCAAGCTTTTTGAGATCCACTTTCTTATGAGGAGCACTCTGCGCCCCGTCAAGCATGACAAGAGCGCCATGATCATGAGCAATCTTAATAATCTTTTCAGCAGGGATCGTATATCCGTCAAGATTGGATGTATGGACCATAGACACAAGCTTCACATTCCTGTCCATCATCTTCTCAAAATTATCCATATTGAAACTATTGTCAGGATTAGACCCGACAACCTTGTGTGAAACGCCCGATCTTTCAGAAAGCATTAGCCATGGCATCAGGTTGGAATTATGCTCCCTGTCTGTCGTAAGCACAATATCTCCTTTCTTTAGCCCAAGCCCGCGCGATACAAGATTTATAGCCTCAGTCGTATTTCTTGTAAATATTATCTCCTCAGACTGTCCCGCATTGAAAAATCTCCTGACATTGTCGCGCGCACGCGAATAATTTTCAGTCACAGCCCTCGCAATCCTGTGAAGGCTTCTGCCTGCGCAGCCCGGATACTCAACATAATACTCATTTATCTTGTCTATGACCTGCTGAGGCCTAAGTGTCATGCAGGCATTGTCAAAATATATCGGCGGCTTTTCAGAATTAAGTATAGGAAAGTCAGCCCTTATCCTGTCAACTTTAAGCGCCATAGATACCACACAATATTACAATGAATAACACTGTTATACTTATAAGCGTTTTGACTGCCGCAAAACCTTTTGCATCCACAAACAGATATATAAAATTAACCTTGCAATTTCTATTGTTCTTGCGCGGAGGTCGCCTAGTCCGGCATGGCGACAGACTGCAGATCTGTTTATCGCGTGTTCGAATCACGCTCTCCGCTTATTTTTTTCTATTATCAGATAAAATATAGTATTTTTCTGAAGACAAGATATCAAGAAACAACATAAAAACTAACTTAGACCCTTAGAACAAGCATTAAACAAAGCCAAAGCTAGATAAGACCAAAACAGATTAAAAGAAAATCAGAATTATTCTTTACTCTATGTTGCTTACCTGGCCTTCGCGGAACTTTATAATTTTGTTTATTCTTTCAACTTCTCTAAAGTTCCCCATGCCTAACATTTCTCTTTTCATTGCCATTAGTTGTTCTAGACTGATATGTATCACCGTATGTGTTTTTTTAAAAGCGGCAAATGCCGTTCTTAAATGTTTTTCTTTTTATGCAAAAGAAAATCTGCCCAAATGAGCGAATAAAGATATATAGGATATCACAACTATATAAAGGTTTCGCCAAATCAGATTTTTCAGTATATATTGTTTTTGGTTTTATGGAAAAATGCATATATCTATCATATCTCAGAATATACTACCTGTAATATCTCAACATCAAATAATGAATTAAAAAATTTCTTAATATTTGAAAAATCCCTTCTTCGAGAGAATGCCTCACGACCAAGATCAGTTATATAAATATCACCAAATTGATCTGTTTTATATGTGGATTCATCAGTTATGTGACCTACAATGCATAGCTTTTTTTTAGAATAAAAAGATCCATCAATATCTTCTATCCTATATAAAAAGCCTTTATTATGTTTAACCGAACCAGATTTAAAAGTAAAAGAACAAACATCATAAACTAATGTATTATAAAAATTTCCATCAAATAATTCATCATTTATATGATCTCTAAAACCGGACTCATGTCTCTTTCTTCTTTCTCCATCAGAACACGATACATATCCAAACTCATCTGTATCTGTCATAAATATTCTGGCTTTTTTAAGCATCATATTAAACAAGCTAAATAAAAAAACTAAATTTTATAAAAGTATAGCATATCAAGATAAAATACACTTCCCAAGATACTCCTTTATCCCGGACCATGACCCAAACGACACATCTGCCATATCTCTGACCCCTTCAGTAGCAGGGCTGAAAGCAATACTGTGCCCGCAAGACCTCATAGACGATATATCATTCTCATTGTCGCCTATGAAAAGAGTATCTTTCAGGGATACACCGAACTTACTGCACAGTTCAATAAGATTTTTCTCCTTATGCCAAAGATTGACAATAAGTTCAGAATCACCGGAAAAGATGCCATCCCTTACAATCAGCCTGTTCGCAACTGCAAAATCAAGAGATAAATCCTTTTTCGCACAATCTGCAACAATATCCACCCCACTTGAGAGAATGCCGCAGACGCAGTTTCTCTTCTTCAGCAGGTCAAGAGCATCCCTGACACCATCAACATAAGGAGGAGGAAAGATTACCTTTTCAACATCAGATACACGACAGCCGCGAAGAAGCTGTGCAGATTTTTGCATCCACTCAGGATACAGTTCTTTTTTTGGATAATAATAATGAGAATATTTATCATACTCCTCTTTCCTGCCGGATACAGAAGCCAGGACATCCCAGCTACTGTGCCACCTGCCAGTATTATACTTGACAATAGTACCGTCAAGGTCAAGAACGACAAGCTTTATCTCTGACATAAAAATATTTCGCAACAATCACATTTAAATTGATAGCAAAAAAAGAAAACACTTACTGCTTCTTCACAGCATCCATAACCTTTGAAAGGTCAATCTCGCAGGCAGACACAGGAACATCAAGACCCCAGTTCACAAGCACAGAAGGATGAATCTCACCTACGACACCAATAGAAACACTATCAAGAACAATTTTAGCGCACCGTCCAGAAATAAAAGACGAATCTTCATACTCCTCAAACAGAATCCCGACATCAAGATTAAGCGCAAAAGATTCAACAGCAGCCTTCATCTGCGAAAAGTCAGAAGCTAGACCGGCAGACGCAAATGCAAGACTTACAGTCTCAGACACATTAGTCTCAGAAGACTTATCTTTCAAAAACACTGTCCCAGCCTCAAAAAGATTCTGAGGATACTCATTATGGGTGTTCTCGGAAAGTATTTTCATAA
>JAGLUQ010000042.1 GCA_023134675.1 Candidatus Aenigmatarchaeota archaeon
CCGAATTTTATGATAAAATCACCAAAGCTGTCAAATTCTTTTTCTGGGTTTGTCTCATATACCACAAGATCCTGAGTAATATAATTCACTTCTGCATATCCTTTTGTTCCTGTTATGCTTAATGTCCTTATCTTTATCGGTGTTGTCCAGTTGACTTCAATAAATGCACTTGCACCATCATATTTTAGAAGTATGTTTGCATAGTCGGGCCTATCATTAATCAAAGCATTTCCAAGATTGCTGCTTATCTTTTCAGGTGTCCGTTCCAAAAGGTAATTGAAGATATCAATATCATGCACTGCAAGATCAATTACGACACCTGCATCCTTTATCCTTGAGGGGAAAAGTCCTACCCTCTTTGAAATTATTGTGGTTATGTTACCCAGAGCTCCAGATTCAATCTGTTTTTTTAAAGCATCTATTGCGGGATTGAATCGTTCAATATGGCCTACCAATAAAGTTACATCCTTCTTTTTGCATGTGTCAATTATTGATTCTGCATTGTCAATCTTATCTGATATGGGCTTTTCCAAAAGGATGTGCTTGCCTTTATCTGCACAATAGACTGCAACATCTTTATGATACTTTGTCGGGACCACAACAGATATTGCATCTATATCTTCTTTATCCAGCATGTCCTTAAAATCCTTGTAAAACCTGCAGGAATGTTTTTCTGCCAAAAGTTTTCCGTTCTTTTCATCAAGATCTGATATAGCTACAAGATTAACATTTTCCAGTTCTGAATATATCCGTACATGATGCCTACCCATAGCTCCTGTTCCTATCACTGCCACATTTACCATGGTATAGATTACGGAATAAATTTTATATATCTAACAAGGGTTTTTTTAAACTGAGCAAAAACAGTGTGTTAAGACAAACAGAATCTTAATCTACAGAACAAATAAAAGAACTGCAATCAAAGCAAAAACAAGCTCAATCAAATAAAGGCTATAAATCGCTCTCTTCTCTGTTGTCTTTTGAAATGATGCAACAAGCCAGGGAAGGAAAAAACGATTTGGTACTACAAGATAACCTTCCTTGTCAACTGAGCCGAAACGTTCCGACCTTGTCTTCTCTGCGCCTCTCTTGAAATAACCATAATAATACAGGAACAGATTGAAGATATGAGGGATTATAAGGATTACGCCGACAAGTTCCATATTGCCCAAAATCACGATAACTGCCAGCATGACACCTATCAAGAATGTTCCAGAATCACCTGGAAAAATCCTTGCCGGATACTTATTATAAGACAAAAAAGAGAGGAGGGTAAATGTAAAAGGCAGGCTCAGCAAAACAACAATTGTATTATTGGTGATAAACCCGATTATTGAAAGGGCAGAGAACATAATGACACCCATACCCGCCTCAAGGCCATTGTATCCTGCTACCATGTTGACAGCATTTGCTGCACCGGTTATTGCAAGAGGTATCAACAGTAGTGTGTATATTATTCCAAAATCAACTATACCTAAAAATGGAAGATACATTTCTGTCACGCCGGCTTTTATTGCCATCAGAGGCGGTGCTGCAAGAAGAGGCAAAAGCGTTTTTGTTCTCCAAGATATGTTGTAGAAATCATCAATCATCCCTATAAAAGCAACCAATAATACTGTTGTTGCAACTGCAAATATCTGGACTGTATATTCCGGGAAAAAATGAAGAATCAAAAAAAGCGCTGAAAGGTAGCCAAAAAGTATTGTTATGCCTCCGGACTCTGCAACTTCTTTTTTTTCTATCTTATATTTATCAACACCAACTATCCCCGTCTCTTTTGCTTTTTTGATATATTTAGGAATAAACAAATATGTCAAGATAAATGATACAAAAGATATCAAAAGAATTGTTGTCATAAAATCCATAATTTATTCCTCTGTTACAGATTCATTTGTTTCATCAGTTAATTCAATTATTTCATTAATTAATTCGCTTGGTTCGTTAACTACTTCACTTGTTTCATTAATGATATCAATTTGAGGTGGTATCTCTATTTTTTTTCCCTCTTCAATCACTTTGTATATCTTTATTTCTGTGTTATCGTATACTTTCTCAAGGAACGGAACTCCTGCGCCGTCAAAAAGGTATAATTTAGCGAAATTTGACAGACCTGCTTCCATCTCTGGGTATGGAAGGAATACACCAAACTGTGAAAAGACAAGGCATGCGTCAAATACGGGTTCAGGCGGGTTTAAATCAACAAATTCGCCCGCTGTGCAGAGACCTTTCATATATGCTGTGCCCTGAGGCGTTATGAATTTTATGTCACCTGCTATGCCACCGTTCTGGTCCACCGGGACATATATGCTGTTCACGCCAAGCTGGTATACCATGATTGTTATGTTGTCTTTTGGTACTTGCTTTGCTAAAGTGAGCGGTATAAAACTGTTTATCTTCTCGCCGCCGTGGCCTATCTTTGACATTGCTGAGAACTTGCCGATTAAAGTGTAGTCTACTACAACATAGTCTGCAGGGAAGTATTCTATGACCTCTTTCAGGTCTGATATGTTGTCGCTTATGAAGCCGTTGGCAAGGATTGGGTTTATTACACCTGCTTTCTCATTACCACCATCAGCCACAGATGCTCTCTCCCCTGCAGTCTCAAACCAGTAGCCATAATCCCACCAAGAAAGGATGACTGCATCTTCCGGTGTCTCTGTCTTCAGGAACTGAGATGCACCTTGCCAATTCTTGTTCAGGGAAGGTCCTATTGATTTTGAGAAGGCCAGACCTGCCGAGAAGTTTACTATGAGGAGCAAGATGATGAAAAGTATAGGGACTGCTTTGAGAATATTTATCTTTAAGCCGGCAAATTCTATTTTTCTGAAATTCTTGACAATATCTGCATTATTGAATATCTTGATTATATAATATATACCAAATGCGCCTGCAAGAGCTGCTGGTGCACCAAGCAGGAAGATTATACGGATTCTTGCGAAAGATGCATAGATTGATGCTATAACCCATATGAGCGCGAACATATATTTCCAGTCTTTTGTCTTGTAAAGTTTGTATGCAAGGAACACAATACCTACAAGCATGAATATCCAAAGAGACATGTAAGGGATTATGGATTTCAATTCTGGTGTAATATATTGTGCATATTCTGCTCCTAACTGCGCTTTTATGTTTGTCCATGTGGCTGGGTTGTTTTCGGCCACTGTTGAACCTACAACGCCTTCAGACCAGTTAAGAAGACGAGACATACTGTAGAAAAGATTTGCAAATGTCTTTGAAAAAAATGAACCAATCAATAAAAGAATAAGACCTACAACAGATAATATAGGCATTGCATAGTTTATGTTTTTCTGTTCCACTATTTTTTCTTTTTCGATTATATACCTTGCAAATATGAATATTATGGTGATAAATGATAACAGTGCATAAGATGATGTATATATTAAACTTGCTGGAATTTTAAATATTGTTGGAGTTAATATTGCAATAGATATTATGATAGGATACGATTTATAAATTGATTTAGGATGTATGTTAAAAAATACAAGAAGACCTGTTATCATTGCAAGTATTAGGAAAATTATGTTTGCACCACCCCATATGAAATTTACCATCAATAAAGACAGACCTGCGTTAATTGCTGATACTGTTGAATTCTTGTTCAGTGCGTGAACAAAGAAATATAATGCAAGAATGATAAATATTGCAGATGAAGGCTCTTTTTCAAAAAAACCTGCAGCTGTACGATAAAGGGTTGATGTGTTCACCGCAAGCAAGAAACCTGCAAGAAGACCTATTTTTTTGTTGAACAATTCTTTACCTAAAAAGTATATCCCAACACCCATCAAAGCACCCATGATAGCAGGGTACCATTTTGCCCATTCGTAAAAGGAAAGGGATGGGATCACTATAGCAATAACCTTATACATGACTGCAGGAAGATAAAATATACCAGGAGCTGTGTTGTGCGGATCCATTCCTGTCGGGAAATATCTCAAAGTATCAAAGACCAGATGAAAATTGTTGTTCATCATGTCAAGGCTTGTCCGGTATATGAAGAATGGATCAAGCGCCTGGAGACATACCATGCCTTCAATGCAGTCTGCCAATGGTTTCAATGACTGTGCACGGATATACAGGCCAATGGCAAAGATAAGGAGAAGCGCAACTGATATCCAGTATTTCTGGACATACCGGTTTGACCTGACCTTTTCGTATGAATCTGATACTTTTTCTGATAAAGCAACCAGATTCAAACCTTGTGATTCTGACATAGATATCCCTTTACAATCAATCTTGAAACAAATACTATTTTATATCTTTCTGTCAAGAAGCTCTTTAACTGTGCGCTCTACAGCCTGCCTTGAGTTATATTTTGAGCTCCATCCTGTCTTCTCAAGCTTGGCCGTTGAAAGCATCATGTCTGTGACGTCGCCTTTCCATCCGCCTGAACCGCCAGTGTATGTGAATTTCACATCTTTCAAGCCCATACACATTACAACAATTTTTGCAAGAGATGTAACATCAAGCTGGTCCTTTGAGCCGAAATTAAAGGCGTCTGTCTGCTTATCCTGCGCTTTTTTTGCGTGGATTATACCATCTATGCAGTCATCTATATAGATATATGACTTATTCTGCCTGCCGTCGCCTAATATCTCTAAAGTTTCCGGATTTTTTCTGAGTTTTGTGATGAAGTCAAAGATTACACCATGGGGTTTGTCACCAGGACCTATAACATTGGCGAATCTTAATATTGTCGCTTTTATATTGTAGAGGGATGCGTATGTCGATACAAGAGCTTCGCCTGCCAGTTTCGATCCACCATACATCGATATGGGAAAAAGAGGACCATAGTCTTCAGGAGTTGGTATCTTCTTTGCATTTCCGTAAACAACAGAACTTGATGTGAATATGAATCTTTTCACTTCTGCTTTGCGGCAGGCTTCAAGAACTTTGTATGTGACAACGATGTTCTCGTCAAAATCTATTTTTGTGTCTTTTGCGCCGAGACGGACATCTGAGTTCGCTGCAAGATGATAGACTTCATCGATTCCTTTGAAATGGCTGTCGATGCTGCCTGTCAGGAGGTCTGTCTTTATTATTGTCAATTTTGGGTTTTCTATATCAATTGAGGTTGTGTCTTCTGACTTGTCAAGGACCAATACGAAATTTCCTTCATCTAAAAGGCGGCGTACGAGATGCGGGCCTATGAAACCGAGACCGCCTGTGACCATCACTTTTTTGTTTTCTGCCATGGTCACATTTTTGCCAGATAAGGTTATATCTGTTTTGCTGTTTTTTTAACCAGTCAAAGAAAATCCATGCCCGCTCAACCTTCAAAAAGGTTGATCATTTGAACGCATTGACCTTTCAGGTCAACGCATTATCTTTGATTCTTAAAAAAGCATCAGACAAACATAGATTAAAAACGTAAACAAAAGAAAAAATCACAAAAAATCCATGTCACCGAAGAGTTCTATGTCTTTTCTGCTTTTTGAAAGAATTGAGAAAAAGGTGCCAAGCTCGGTGTCTGAAAGAGAGTCTATTGTTTTTCTTATGCCGAGGCCGAGCTCTATCTTTTCTGCAAGGACGGACTTCCATCTCATATCATATATTTCTAATGCAGATGAGGTGAAATTGTTGCTTTCTATTGCAGAGGCAATCACTTCTGATGCGATGTCTGCGCACAGGAAACTGTAGATTATGCCGCCGCCGGAGAATGGCTTTACCTGAAGGGCTGCATCTCCAAGAAGGATGATGTTGTCTGTCGATGTCTTGTCTAATATGCCGAAGCATATCGGGTGGGTATATCTCTTATCTATCTTTATGTTGTGTTCTGCAATAAAGCGATTAAAATGTCCAATATGATCCCTGTCTGATGCAAGGCCGTATTCTGTCCTCTCTCCTCTTGGTATTTTCCATGCGAAGAAACCGGGCGCTATATCTTTTCCGTAGAAAAGCTCTACAAGATCTGAATTGTCTTTTTTATCTGTGTACCCTAGGATACCGTTCACCTGCTGTTTTTTTCCTGTGTTGAGTCCTGACGCTTTTCTTACTACTGAACCCGCACCGTCGCAGCCTACAATTATTTTGGATTGGATTGTTTCTTTGTCAGTCTTTGTGTATGCCAGACCATCTTTTGTATGATAGCTTTCAAAAGAGATCCCTGTTAAAATTTCTGCTCCGGCAGATTCTGCTCTTTTTGCCATGAATCTGTCAAATGCAGGGCGGTTGAGGACATAAGCCTGTGTGTCTTCTCTTTTTATTGTGAAGGATGTGTTTTCAGAGTGGAATGTTGAGCCTTTTATTTTATTCTCTATCAGGGAACTGTCTATCTTAACAAAATTATCTATCCTTGTGCTTACCAGACCTGAGCAGGCGTGCTTTCCTATCTCTTTTTTCTTCTCTATTATTGTTGTGTCTATGCCTTTTGATGCGAGCTTTTCTGCGAGGTATGTGCCTGCGGGGCCTGCGCCGATTATGAGAATGTCTGTCCTGAGCATGAATCGTGTTTGGGGCGGAAATGTTTTAAATGTTGGTTTTCCTGAAAAAATCAATTACTGCCTCTGCGGCGTGGATACACATGCGCTTGTCTGCTTCCTTTGTCATGGCGCCCAGATGCGGCGTGAATACTGTGTTTTTGAGGGAGAGGAGTCTTTTGTCTGTCGGTGGTTCTGTGTCGAAGACATCCAGTGCTGCACCTTTTATCTCTTCTTTCTCAAGAGCAGATATGAGAGCATCCTGATCTATCACGGGACCTCTTGAAGTATTCACTATTATTGCTGTGTCTTTCATCGCGGTGATGAAATCTTTTCCGACAAGGTGATGTGTCTTGTCTAAAAGGGGAACATGGACTGATACTATGTCTGACTCTCTTGCGATGTCTATCAAGTCTTCTTTTTTTGCCACTTTTTCTTTTCTCATATCTTCTTCAGATACAAAAGGGTCGTAGGCGATTACTTTCATGCCGAATGCCTGAGCAAGTTTTGCCACTTCAGAGCCTATAAGACCTATGCCTACAAGACCTAAAGTCTTGCCGTTAAGCTCTTCACCCAGAAACTTTTCCCTGTCCCAGCCTTTCTGTGCCCTTACATATCTGTCTGCCTGAGGTATGTTTCTA
>JAGLUQ010000043.1 GCA_023134675.1 Candidatus Aenigmatarchaeota archaeon
CGCCTACCCATCCTGAACGTACTATATCTGACGACTTATATTTTCCAATCCCTCCTTCCTGCCAGTCCAGAGGATTCACATCAGCCATAATAAACACTAACCACTATCTATTATTTTCACTTAACTAGTATATTAAATTTAGCAAAAAAAAGATCTTAGAAGATAAGCATAATAAGCCCGACAATAAGTATCACCACACCAAAAAAGATGCCTGTAGCCTCAAATCCACGGTTATATTCATTAGTAAAAGGAAACTTAAACACTAAAAAGAACCCCAGAAGGGTAAGCACAAGTCCTATAAGCTTCTTCATAAGCACAGCCGATGGTATAGCTGAAAATATCACATAACTTCCTATACCAATAAGAATAAGAGCAAGTATAATATTTTTTGGCACTCTAAGGTCATCGAACTTATCGCTGTTCTTGATAACAAGTATATAGATTATAAAAAGGCCAAGACCTATCATCAATGCCGGAATCAGTTCCATACCTGATTATTCTGCTTCTATGTTTAAATAGGTTTTCTTTGTCCTAAAAAAAGGCTGTCCTCAGTTTTCATAGACAAGAACCGTTAATATATCACCTCACAGAACCGTTAATATATATATACGACAGATTTCAATATTACAGTAAGGATATTAATCAGGGATTGCTATGGTTTTTGCAAGGACAAAACTTACGATATACGACGATGTCTTCGACAAGTCAAAATACAGGAAAGACATAACTATAAACTACTCAGGCCCCAACCCCCAGAAATTCTACAACAAGATCCGAGAGCTTATGGTCACAGTCTTCAAGGTTCCTGAAGAGCATATACAGGAAGTCACATACACCTGGGAAAAATCAGGCGACAAGCAGAAATTCAAGTTCACCTGGATAGTCTCAAGAGTGTATGACATATACACTTTCGCAAAGATTGAAGTCGCTCTTGAAGGCTTTGTAGAAAGCGGCAAAGGCACGGCAAAGATAAAGTTTGAGCCCCAGCTGTGGAGCGAGTTTCCTCAGGACACGATATTCCAGCAGAGCATATTCTACCAGCTGTACTGGCGCCTTTGGATGACACTTTTCTACCAGAAGAAAAGGGACAGGTATCATGAGTTCACAAAGAAAATAACAAACGACTTTTCTGAAGGCCTAAAACAATATGCAGAGGAGTTGAGGCAGGGTGGCTGATCCTGAAACAATAAAGATTGAGGATTATGTCCTATCGCCTGTAGAAAAGATATACATAACATACAAAGGACAGAAACCGCTATCTATCGTAAAGCAGGCAGATAATATAATGAAAATAGGCGTCGATATCTCTGCAAGCTCTCTTTTTAATATGCATTTCAAGTATGACACGACAGACGGCTCATTCTACAACAAGCTATATGCAAAAAGAGGTTTTGATAAGTTTACAAACGCTTTATTCTATATCGAGTTTAACGGCCAGCAGAACCTTGAGACCGGCGAAGGAGATATAAGAATTATAATATACGCGACTATTGTGACAGAATTCCCCTACGCAAATTCACTGCAAAGATCTATGTGGTGGTCATATTATCATATGTTCTACAAAATATACAGGAACAGATGCAGGATAGCGGCAGAAAAATATGTCTACAAGCTAAGAGACACTTTCATGCAGATAAGCGGCATAACAGCACCATAGATGCAGTAAGTCAAAGATTTATTGATTGTAGTGG
This sequence comes from Candidatus Aenigmatarchaeota archaeon, assembly GCA_023134675.1. Lineage (GTDB taxonomy): Archaea > EX4484-52 > EX4484-52 > EX4484-52 > GLR71 > GLR71. The sequence goes on from JAGLUQ010000043.1 coordinate 1,692, forward strand.
TCTATAATGGCAGAAGAGGGCAAAGAGAAATTATACAAAGGAAAGAGAATGGTCTATCATACCCCTCTTGATGAGAAAACAAACCGCCCTACAGATTATATAGTCGCAGGCACACCGGGCGAGCCGACAATACCGCAGATGTGGCAGTACCAGGGCCTTGCAGGAAAGATAGTCAAAGGCGCCAAGGAAGGATATGATTTTCTCGAGCTTGACTTATGGAACGATGCGGAGATACTTGAGCCCCATCTTGCGGAAAGGATAAAGCAGTTGAGGACAACCCATAAGGTAGATGTCGGCCTTCATCTGAGAGTTAATCTTGACCTCACAAGCGCATTAGGTCCTATATGGGAAGTCAACCACAACTCGCTGATATCAGGAGTCCTGGGCGCAACAGAAATTGTCAAGGCGAATTTCATATTGATGCACAGCGCAGCAACACCCATACTTGAGTTCGGCGAGGCAGCAGCAAGGACAGCCCCGAGCACTCTGGTGACGCCATGGAAAGGCAATCTTGCCGAGTTCATAGAGCGCCCTCTCCACAAGGACAAAGAAGCAAAAGAAAGGATTGTAGACAAGAAAATTATAATGCCGCGGCATAACTGGAATGTATTTAATGAAGACAACGGTACTGAAGAGAAACAATTTGAAACTTTATGTAATTCAGAACCTTATGAAAAAGCGCCGACCATGAAAGACTGGGCACTGGCACGGTTCGTCAAGGATATCTGGTATCCCGGCGCAGTACCCGACGCAAAAGTAGTAGTTGCGCTTTCAAAAGTAGAAAGCCTGAAAGAAGTGAGACGGGCATATAAAAATGCTTTCAATAAACTTAAGTGTTATTTTGATATCAATGATTCAAAAGGCAAAGATTATTTTTATAAAAAATTTGAAAAAAAACAGAATAGTATATTAAGTTTAAATAATGATCCAGTCATAAAAGATTATAATAGGTTCAATGAGATACAAGAGCAATTAAAGCAACCAATATCTAGCGAAGATAGAGAAAGACTGCAAAAAGAAGCGGTAGAAATACAAAATAATCTAAAAGGCAGGGAAGAAGAATTAAATAACAAGATTGAAATTATCAAAAAAAATCTGAATACATTCAGTTCTGAATATGCAGATTTTAAGCAATTACATGAAGTTCAGGTAAGTAACAGGGCAACTTATAATGCACTCTTTTCGCAATATTTCAAAGAGATGATACTTTCTTTAAAGAAAAGTCTTGGAGAAAATTATGAAAAAAAAGAATTCAACAGAACTGAAAAAGTAAAACCCCCTTGCCCATTTGATTATGACGATACTGAGAAAAACAGATTAAGAGAAGATATAAAGGAATTAAATGAGATTCAGGAAAAAAACTTTGTCCATGTGATGGCCGTATATGAAGGTATGGGTATAGATAAAAACTATCGCTTCTGGGTCCAGAAAGGTGCCGAGGCAGAAGAACAGGTCGCCTACAGGACTATGGCCAAATGGATGTATATTGTAAGAGACCCTCTTTACGAAGAGATCATCATCAACGACAAGGAAATAAAAAAATGGTGGTCTGAGAAAAAGAATCAGGAGGAAGTATTTAAGCACAACCATGAATATGTCTATGACTTAAAGAAAGAGAACACACCTGATAAAAATCTGAAGATATTTCTTGATCCTGACAATATCATTACATACACTAACGCATCAGGCGATCCGCTCAACCTGCCTATAAGAAAGATGGTCGCCGCAATCTCAGCTAAATACATACAGGGACATCTTGACATGCCGATGCAGACAGACACAAACCTTTATCTAAAAAAAGGAAAACCGGAAGACAAGAGCATTTTTGATGCAAGCATGGAACAGCAATTGAAAGGGATGGTTGAAAATGGAAAATTCAAGACAGTCTACAGGTATATGTACGATGAAGGCGTCCATTTCTATATAGAGACACAGGATGTCATGAATGAGGAATGGAGAGGAAAAGTACGGATAATGAGACTTACAGACCATATTGCGATAATAAAAGCATTCAAGAAGCATTACGGTTTCGACAATGTCTCATACACTATGGATTTCGAGCACCTGACATCAAATCTCTTGAACCCGCGCCAGCAGATAGAACAGCTTGATAAAGGAGACGCAAAATACTTATCAATGGTGCACATCAACCCGCCGTCAGCAGCGCAGGGACTTCATAAGATCCTAAAGAAGATGTCATTTGACAGCGAATATATATACGGCTGGCTTTACAAGCTGAAAAGTTTAGGCATGTCAGGCGCATACTTTGTCTGGGAGATGGGAAAAGACACAGGCGGAGGAACATATGAAGCTCCTCTGGCCCTACGAGCTCTTGCAGGCGAACTGAAGAAAGGCACAAAACCTGAAGACCTGCCTGAAGAATTCTTCGGCATAGACGCAAATTTCAGGGCAATGCAGGAGCAGGCCATAAAAGCGCATGGCCTTGACCCCCTACGCGACATGTTCTTCTTTAAGCCGGCAGACCACACTTTCATCGGCCAGATGGCAAGAGCGGCAAATGCCGAGATTGCGGACAAGGAAAGGCTAAGATAGGTCTTATCCTCTCACAGCCTCAATAACGACCAGTTCTTCAAAATGCAGTTTAAGCCGATTTATGATCTTAACCTTAAACCCTGCAGATTCAAGATAACTTAAAGACTTCTCATAATCTGAAAGAGAGGATTCAAGAAAGACAATACGTCCACCCTCAAAAAGATAAGAAGACACTTCAGCAAGAAACCTCTCAATAACTTTCCTGCCATCCACACCGCCGTCCCAGGCATAGTTGATCTCACCGGAAACAGTCTCATCCAAAGACTGCGGAAGATACGGCGTATTGAAGACGATAAGATCAAACTTACCGGAAACACCAGAGAAAAGATCAGACCCGGCAACTTCAACATTCTTTACTTTATTTCTTGCAGCATTCCTCTTGCAGACATCCACAGCATGAGGATTGATATCGCAGGCAACAACAGACGCAGCCCGGCCGGAAAGCGCAATAGATATGATACCCGTCCCGCACCCGACCTCAAGAACTCTAAAACCCGGTCTTATACCAACTTTCTCAAGACTATCTAAAAGTATATATGTGTCATCCGACGGTTCATAGACATTCTCATCAGTTTCTATTGAAAAGCCTTTGTATCTAAATATCATAAATAAATATCATATAATAAAGTTAAATTTGTATTGTATTTTACTTAATAATTTTGATAAAGCTTAAATATATATCTTTTTTTAATATATTTAAGTTGGTTTATATGTATAAAACAATAGAATATCCCACTTTCATCTATGTCGGCGCAATAATTCCATTATTAACCGCCGCATATGTATGTTATAATAAAGAAGATATAGTGAATGTGATAATCAATAAAATAAAATTATAGATTCTCTAAAACAACCCACGACATGTATCTGAATATCATAAATAAATATTATGGAATAAAGTTAAATCTGTATTTTGATGAAAAACCTTGAAAAGCTTAAATATCTATGTTATTAATATGTTAAATATGGTTTATGAAAGTCTCGCAGGAGAATATGTAGTAGAATATCCTGGCTTTGGTGCTATAGGAGGTATTACAGCATTGACTATTGCATATCTCGCGATTAGACATAAACAAGATATAACTAATATCATAAATAAAATAAAATCATAAAAACCCCTAAAACAAGAAGCCGCCGAATATATTGAAAAGCAGCAAAACAAGCGTAAACATCGAAACAAACTTCACAACATTCTTCCAGTTCCTTATCCCTGCAGTCTTGGCAATCTCCTCAAACATGAGCCCTCCATCAAGCGGTTTAATAGGCAAAAGATTTGCAAGGCCTATACCAAGGTTAAGCATAAACACAAAATTAAGAAGCGTAAACATATACATCAAAACAGACACAATAATATTACCAAATGAACCAGGTATAGTGTTCACAGTCTCCTGTTTAATATCTGATATGCCCATAAACGCCTTAGTCTCATTATCCGGATTGCTTGCAAGGACAAAAGTATATTCCACACTATCCACCAAAACAGTTATTGTATCGCCTGGTCTGTAAGTGTCCATAACAACTGACAGGTTATACATATCTTTTGTCTCATTGCCCCCAATCATCGTAACTATACCATTCTCAGGCAAAAGACCATCAGCAGGCATATTCTCAATAGTCCCGTTATAGGAAACGCCGACAGCATCAACAGAACCTGAATATGCAAACATTACCCCCAGAATAAGAGGTATCGATAAAAGAGCCACAATAAAATTAGCAAAAGAACCTGCACCATATATTCTTGTCTTCACAAGCGACTTTGACTTCTTGATCTGCTCCTGATCCGGCTCGGCAAAACCCAGAGGAAGAATAGCAAGAAACCCGTAGCCCAAAGACTTAACATTTATCCCCTGAGCCTTTGCCACAAGAGCATGCGAAAACTCATGTGCAACAAGTATCACAAATATGCTTATCAACCAGAAGTCTATAGGTACAAAAAACACAGGAGCATTAGGAATATTTATAGGAAGTACAAGCTGGACCGCAGGCAAGGCAGCAGCTACAAAAATCATATCATAGGCAGCTTTCAGAAGATACGCGACAATAAAGCCGGAAGCTCCGAAAAAAGATGAGGGAACTAAAGCTTCAGATGATAACGGTTTCAGCATAATCCCGAAAACAAGATATAAAAGAACAAATGATAAAGCAGTCTTTATGATAACACCTTTTGATTTCCTGGTCTTGAACAGGTACCATGCGCCAAGCGTACCGAAACTGAATATTATGCCAAGATCTGAAAACCTCTCAAAGAATTTTTTATGCCTGGATGAAAACCTCTCAATGAAAGCAAGACCTCTCTCAGTCCTGCGAAGATAAAAAAGCGATGCCTCTTTCTTGAAGTTTTTTCTGTCAAATATATAGACAATAATCATAAGAGCAAGAAGAACTGCAAGAGAAAAGTAATTTGACATAGGATAAATAGGCAGGATTCATTTATATAGGTTCTCTGCATCCGCCAATAGTTATATATTACTCTGCATAAATATCCCGCATGGCAAAGAAGTTCAAAGAAATCTCAGTCATAATACCTATATACAAAGATGAAAAAAGGCTGAAAGACAACCTTCCAAAAATCAGAAAATACCTTGAAAACAATTTCAAAAAATTTGAGATAATAATCGCACTTGATCCACCGGCAGGCAATACTGAAAAGACTGCAAAAAACATTTTCAAAAATGTAAAGATAGTAAAGAACAAAAAGCGAATGGGCAAAGGATATTCTATAAAAGAAGGAATGCTGAAAGCAGTATATAGCCCTGTCCTTTTCATAGACATTGACCTTTCAACGCCTGTTGAGGAAATAGAGATACTGCTGCCATACCTCAAAAACAACCATG
>JAGLUQ010000044.1 GCA_023134675.1 Candidatus Aenigmatarchaeota archaeon
TACAATGTCCTGTTCATTGACAACGTCAAAGTATTCCATAAAGAATAGTAGTTAGGCTTAGGTTTTTATATTTTTCTTTTAGGTGCGGAAAATTTATTGAATTTTTGTGCTTATCACTTTATTCTGAAAGCGGAATATTGTATTCAAAGCTATAATAGTCATAATTTTCATCATACCCTAATTCAAAAACTAATTTAATTGTTTGTGTTGTTTTTGGTATTTTTTCGAATAATATATAACCACTCTTTTTGACACTTGGATATATCTGTGAAAATGTATCTAGTGTTCCACCATATTCAGTTTCATATTGATTTCCTTGGTTATCTAAAATAGCTAAACCTAATGGAGAGAAATATTCTTTTTCATTCCCTATGTTTTTAGCTTCCATATCGACTCTGAAATATTCTTTTTTATCACCCCAGGCAACTAATGGTGTGAAAAATCCAACTCTTGTTACAATTACTTCAAAACTACCTTTAGATAATTGTTTATTTGTGGATATAGCAGATTTAGAATAATCTTCTTCGTTCAGTTTGGCGAGTTCTTCTTCGGTATATGTTGGAAGCCCCCATAGTGATGTATCAAGTTCTTCAAATTCAGCATTTTTTGTTTTAAAATTAAGATACATTGTACCACTTGATGAAACTGATTTTTTGATTTCAGTTATTGGTATTTCCCAAACATAAGCTAAAAAGTTTTCACCTGTTAAAAGAAGAGTATATGTTCCAAAAGATTCTTTATTAACATTTATAGTGCCTGTATAAACTGTTTCTTCATCAGAATTAACAATTCTAATTTGTCCATTACCATCTCCAGAAACATATTCTTTAGAACTATCCATCAAACTAAATCTTGCTTCAATTTTGTTTTCATCAGCTATTGCTATAAAATTTCCAATAAATTCAGCGTTTGATGATCTTAAAGTTGTTTCGGATGTCGTTTGTTGAGGTGTTGTTTCAGAGGTTTGTGTTGATTGAGTTGTCTGTACATTTGGTTGATTTTCATCTTCAACACAACCACTTATAAAAATTACGCTAAAAAATAAGAGGATTAATAATCCATAATTCATTATTTTTTCTTTTTTCAATCAAAACACCCAAAATAATGCCATAAATAATGATATATTATAGATTATATGTTTTTATTTATATACTTATCTTCTCGGTGGGCGTAGGCGGATTGAATATAACATTAGCCGCTATGAGAAGTTCTTGTACTTATGTTGATTGTTAGCAAGAATTTGGACGGAGCTGCAAGCGGAGTCTTAAAAGCACTTGTTATGTTCTCGCTAACCAATGTTACCAAAGCGGCAAGGAGCGAAGCGACGAAGACTAAAATTTCCATTTTCTGTTATATTCTGCGAAGCAGACTAAATGTCCGTAGGACGGGGGAGTTTCAGTTTTATCTATTAATTGATGTGTTAATATTATGAACTAATTTAATATTGAATCAAGATTAAAGTTTCTTAAATAAAGATTTATTTTTCTTAAAGCAATTCAAACAGACTGGTTTTTCTAATGAAGATTTATTACTTTTTCCACAAATATGGCAAAATTTTTCCGTATAAGTTGGGTCTGAATACTTACTCCAGCTTTGATAACATTTTTTACATAATGGATGACTAGGATCAAGTTTGATTTCTGTACCGCATCTTATACAATGACCTTGTTCTTCGTTAGATGATTTTTTCTTAGATGATTCTTTTTTAGGTATTACTTTTTCAATAGAAATTGAAACATGTTCGCTTGTTCGAATTAAACTAGTAACTTCATCATGTATCTCTTGATATAATTCTGGATCATCTTCTTTAATTATATAAATACCCATTTCATTGTTGTTTTGTTGAGAAAAATCATATAAGTTCATTGATGTAATTATTGCTTCTTTTTCATTTATGTAACATTTTGCATGTAAATTTTTACGAAATAACACTTTAATAAAATCCTTTGATTTTAACCAGTTACTTTCTTCTGTTTGTAAATCCACTTTGCCATAAATAATTTTGATGTCAATTCTAAAATTGTTTCGGTCATCTAATAAGTCTTTAATTCTTTGATTAAATTTTAAATATGGGCTAATGAGAAATAGATTAGCATTTGCGTTTTTAATTAAATTTTCTAAATGATAGCTTATACCTGAACTATTCAAAAATTTTGCCATATTTTAGATAGTAGGTTATATCTATATAAATGTTTTTAAAAATAATTATAATCTATTTTACGAAGCAAAATACAATAAATCCGCAGGACAAGAACTCCCCCCGTTTTTAAGGAAATGGAAATTTTATCGAACATAACTAATGTGCTTTTGAGATGTTCGTGTATTTAGTTCTTTTATTAGCACGAATTTGGACGGAATGAAGTGAAATCTTAAAAGCACTTGTTAAGTTCTCAGAATGAAATAAGGACAAGCGAATGAATGTGAGCGTAGAGTAAAATTTGAGTTCCCCTTAATATCGAACGAAAGCGAGCCTAACTGTCCAAAGGACGGGGGTTCCGTTATATGAACTAAAGCGTTGACGCTACACCAAGAAATGGAATTTCAGTAATTAATATATTGAAGTATTAAAACAGATATTTATAATTTTCATCAGTAGTGTTAATATAATTATGGATGGTGTTGATATGTATGATATTAATGAACATAGATATAGATTTTCACTTTGGGCATCTGCAAGAGCCAGTCAAAGAGCATTTACTGACACTAAAACGATTATATGTGCTATTAAAAAATCTGAGTTACGAGGAAAAACATGCAATAATAAAGAATGGTCTGAAAGTCCAATGAAATTTGATGAATTCCACAGAAAGATTTGTAATGATCTTATTGAAAATTTGAATCATGAGAAAGCCACTTATGGGCGTGTTGCAAAAATTTTAGCAATATATCTAAAAATAAACTTTATTCTTTCTGAAGATAAAATGATAAAGTCTGTGAAATTTATTCATCCACCTATTGATAGGATACTTTTGGCACAACTTGCTAAAGAATTTGAGAAAAAAGATAAGAACTTTTCAAATTATTGTAAGAAAATTAAATGGACTAAATTGAATGAGGATGAATATTTTGAATTAATAAACAAGTTAAGGGAAAATAGTTTAGATCAAGATTCCTTTTGGTGCATTGAAAAATATTGGAATCCCTGAACTAATGAATAGATATCTTTTACGAAGTAAAAGGCAATATGTCCTAAGGATTAAGGAACCCCCCGTCGTCGTGGGAACTCAAATTTTATTGAACTTAACTAATGTGCTTTTGAGAAGTTCTTGTACTTATGTTGATTGTTAGCAAGAATTTGGACGGAACGAAGTGGAGTCTTAAAAGCACTTCTTAAGTTCAGTCGCAAATCGGTTGTATCAAGGGTAGGGGCCAATTAAGTTAAAGAATATATAGCTCCAGAAAAGAAGAAGTAGTTACGGCTTAGCAATTAATTGCCAAAATATTTAAAAAGAATGGTAATAACCTCTAAGATATGAAAGATGCACTTATTTTAATACATCTGCCTTGGCAAGGCCATGATAAGATTATAGTTGGTGTTAGAGAGTATGCCCAGGACTATTTAATGAGTGGGAAACCAGTATATCAATTGTTGGATTGTTGTACACCTTGTGAATTGGGACTTGAAGATGTGATAACTGTTCCTGATAGACCTGAAGCATCATCAGCAATTCATCAAATTCTAGATATTAAGGAGATGCTTAAAACTGATGGAATAGCTGAGGCTGAAGCTTGTGGAATGTATAGATACTTATGTGTTGAAGGTATTGTAACACAATTACGTAAAGTTAGGATAGATTATCCTTATAATGAAAAACATGAAGCGAGAGTAAGGCAATTGAATGAATATTCTGTAGATGTTGAAGTTCTAGAGCATTTGAGTATCAAATGATTAATCATTTTCTGGGGCTTTTTTTATTTTTAGATTGATTTGCGATTGAATTTAACAGCCCATACCCACACAAAAACTTTTATAAATATTTACAGTGCCATAATAGAGTATGCGCGAATCTGAAATGTCAAGTACTTTGCTTCTGGCTCTGCTCCTGTGAGTGCGGAGCATAAAACATTATAATTGTTTTTGCGCGTGATGGTGTTTTTATGGATGGATACGATTTCAAGAAAATAGAAAAGAAATGGCAGAAAAAGTGGGCAGACAAGAAAGCTTTTGAGGCTGAGAAAGGCTCAAAAAAGAAAAAGTTCTATGCTCTTGAGATGTTTCCTTATCCTTCCGGAAAGCTGCATATGGGGCATGTGCGCAATTTTTCTATAATGGATGCTGTAGCAAGGTATAAGAGGATGACAGGCCATAATGTGCTATATCCTATCGGCTATGATGCTCTCGGGCTTCCTGCCGAGAATGCGGCGATAAAGAACAAGTCGGACCCTGAGACATGGACACTTAAATGCATCGAGATGATGAAAGAACAGCAGCAGTCTATGGGGTTCAGCTATGATATGTCCCGCGAGGTCGCGACATGCAGGCCTGAATACTATCGCTGGAACCAGTGGATGTTTCTGAAACTTTTTGAGAAAGGCATCGCCTACAAGAAAGAGGCGCCTATTAACTGGTGTCCCGGCTGTGCGACTGTGCTTGCAAATGAGCAGGTTGAGGACGGCAAGTGCTGGAGATGCAAATCTGTCGTTGTCAAGAAAGATCTTTCGCAGTGGTTCTTTAAGATTACTGATTATGCTGATGAATTGCTGGATGACCTGGATAAATTAGATGAATGGCCGGAAAAGGTCAAGGTTATGCAGAAGAACTGGATAGGCAGAAGTGAAGGTACAGAGATTTATTTTAAAGTTAAGGGCATGGACCTTACTATATCTACTTTTACTACACGGCCTGATACTGTGTTTGGGATAACTTATCTTGTTTTTGCGCCTGAGCATCCTGTTGTGAAAAAATTAATCAAAGGGACTAAGGATGAGAAGAAGATAATTAAGTTTATTGATGATACTGCAAAAAAATCAATGATTGAAAGGACGGCTGAAGGCAAAGAGAAGAACGGGATGTTTACAGGTAGGTATTTTATCAATCCTGTCAATGGTGAAGAATGTCCTATCTATGTTGCTGATTACGCTATTATGGACTACGGTACAGGCGCTGTGATGGCTGTGCCTGCGCATGACCAGAGGGATTTTGATTTTGCGAAGAAGTATAAATTGCCGGTCAAGGTTGTGATACAGTCTTCTTTGCTTGGTGCGGTCGCAGGCGTAAGCAAGAGCATAGAGTCGGAACTCAAAAAGCTGGATGTTGAATTTGTATTGAAAGATGGTGTCTATTTCATAAGATCCGCTTCTCAAAAGAAAGATGACATATTCCAATTGATTCAAAAATACATCAAAAAGGATAGCTATTCTGATATCTATGTGAATGGAGATGTCTTTGTTGTACTTAAAGACAAGATGTTCAATATATCAAAAAATGACATGAAAAAAGCTCAAGGAGAAATAGATAAATTAGATATTCCTGACGATTTTTCGGATTTGAGTAAGATAAAAAAGGAATGGAAAACTTTTGTAAATGATGATGTCTGGAATCTTGAGTTGAAAAAAGCCTATACCAATCTAGGCGTCCTTGTGAATTCAGGCGAGTTTGACGGTACAGATAATGAGTCTGCTAAGGCCAAGATAACATCCTGGCTTGAGAAGAAAAAGCTAGGTAAGAAAACAGTCAACTACAAGCTTCGCGACTGGCTGATATCAAGGCAGAGGTACTGGGGAACTCCAATTCCTATTGTCTACTGCGACAAGTGCGGGATTGTCCCTGTACCTGAGGAAGAGCTTCCTGTTGTCCTGCCGAAAGGTGCAAAGTTTGACGGGAAAGGCAATCCGCTTGAGACTGTGAAATCTTTTGTGAACACGAAGTGTCCGCTATGTTCTGGCAAGGCGAGGCGCGAGACTGACACGATGGATACTTTTGTTGACTCGTCATGGTATTTCTTCAGGTATACTGACAATATGAATGATAAGCTTCCGTTCGGTATGAAAGAGCATAAGTACTGGATGCCTGTGGACCAGTATATCGGCGGTGTGGAGCATGCTATTCTTCATCTTCTTTATGCCAGGTTCTTTACGAAAGCATTGAGAGATATTGGGCTTACTGCTGTAAATGAGCCTTTCAGAAAGCTTTTCACTCAGGGTATGGTCTTGAAGGACGGCATCAAGATGTCCAAGTCAGTCGGCAATGTGGTGGATCCGGGCATTATCATAGGCAAGTATGGTGCTGACACTGCAAGATTATTTATCATGTTTGCTGCGCTTCCTGAAAAAGAGCTTGAGTGGAGTGATAAGGGTGTTGTCGCATCTTACAGGTTCCTTAATAAAGTGCATAATCTTGTCGCGGATAACAAGGGTAAGATCATAAGTCTTAAGGCTGATGCCGGGAAGCTTGATGTGAAATCCAAGTATATGTTGAGCCTTGTGCATAAGACCATAAGGAATGTTACAGATGATATTGATAATTTCAGGTTCAGTTTTGCTATATCTGATATTATGCAGCTTTGCGGCGAGACTGCGAAATTTGCCAAGACTGCGGAAGACAAGATGCAGAGGGCTGTGCTTTCCGAGGCTGTCTATTCTATCATAAAGCTTATGTCACCTTTTACTCCGCACCTGTCTGAGGAATTGTGGACTATGGTGGGAGGACATGGTATTCTATCTCTGTCTGTATGGCCACAGCATGATGAGGCATTGATTGATAAGAAGGCTGACATGATGGATAAGTTTGTTAAGGACACTGTATCTGATATAAGGCAGATTGTTGATCTGATTGGTAAGGTGCCGTCTGCTGTGAATCTTTATGTTGCACCTTTGTGGAAGCATAAGATATATACTGTTGCTATGGGGAAGCCTAAGAATCTTATGGGTGAGATCATGGCTGATGCTGAGATCAGGAAAGTAGGGAAAGATGCGTCAAAGTATGCGCAGTCGTTGATGAAGAAGCCTGTGTTTGTTGATGTTTTAGCGCCTGCTGATGAGCTTTCGGCATTGAAGGAGTCTTTGGATTTCATATCTGAAGAGTTCGGTTGCAAGGTGAAGGTTATCCGGGCTGA
>JAGLUQ010000045.1 GCA_023134675.1 Candidatus Aenigmatarchaeota archaeon
ATATTTGAAGAGCAGAGAAAAGCGCTGCTCAGATATCACGAATGATACGATAAGGAGGTTAGATCAATATGAGCATATTACAACAGAACAGGCAATACTTAAGAGAAAAGATAACATCATCCAGAGAAGATGGAAGATCACATACAGAATACAGGCCGATTACAATCAAGACAAGCGTGCTTGACAAGGCTGAAGGTTCTGCAAGGGTGACAATAGGAAAGAGCGATGTCATTGTTGGTATCAAAATGGATATAGGTACCCCATTCCCTGACAGCCCAAAAGAAGGCATCCTTATGGTAAACTCAGAATTCTCTGCAATAGCAAGCCCTGAATTTGAGAACGGTCCGCCAAGAGAAGACTCTATTGAACTCTCAAGAGTTATTGACCGTGGCATAAGAGAATCCCACACGATTGATGTCGGAAAACTCTGCATCAAGGAAGGCGAAAAGGTCTGGATGGTATTTGCAGACATAAACATACTGAACTATGACGGAAACCTTATTGATGCGGCAGGAATAGCCACAATTACTGCTCTCATGACTGCAAATATACCAAAAATAGAAAAAGACGGCACAATAAACAGAGATGGTGAGTTCAAAAGCACACTTCCGGTCACAGAGATACCCGTCCCTATCAGTGCAGGACTCATAAACGGAACAATAGTTGTAGATATGAGCAAAAATGAAGAGAAATGCGCCGACGCAGTAATGACTATAACCACAAAAAAAGACGGCAACTTCTGCGCAATGCAGAAGGCAGGACCTTCCGCTTTATCTGAAGAGCAGATACTTAAGATTGCAGAACTGTCACAGAAAGAAAGCAAAAAGATAAGGTCTATGATAGAAAAAGCTGTCAAAGCGAACAAAAATTGAGAATGTTGAAAAACATTTAAAAAGCTTTGTCTAAAAAGATAGAAAGGATGTTGTTTCAGTATGGCTACAAAAAAAGTAAAATCAGCAGGCAGATACGGTATAAGATACGGAAAAAAGATAAGGGACAAGACTGCAGCTGTTGAATCTAATTCAAGAGCTGTGCACAAATGCCCGTCCTGCCTCAAGAAAGGTCTAAAAAGACAGGCAGCAGGGATATGGCAGTGCAGAATCTGTAATCTTAAGCTTGCGGGCGGAGCATACAGCCCAAAGACTTCAGCAACAAAGATCATAGAGAACGCGCTTGCAAAAAAACAGGATTAAGATATAGGTGTATGATATGTATATATGCTTGACATGCAAAAAAGGATCAGATATAAAAGATATAAATGTAACAGCCATATGCAAATATTGCTCTGGCAGAGTATTTGTCAAGGAAAGGGCAAAGATCAAAAGGACGCATATCGCAAGATAAGCCAAGAGCATGATGTCTATATGGTATACCATGCCTCATTGACACTTGAGAGCCCGAAGACAGGCATAATATTGTCCGCCATAGAAAAGACAGGCATACCAGACGGAAAACGCATAAGCATAAGAACAGAAAAGGCAGGAAACACTCTAAAGGTTCTGATAGAAGCGAAAGATCCGGTCGCATTGCGCGCAGGCCTCAACAGTTTCATGAACCTCTATAATCTTTCAGATAATATTATAAAAGGTATTGTATATGACAGAAAAAAATAATGACGTAAATCCCATGGAAGCTCAGATGCTCCAGCAGCAGATGCAGACTATCATGATACAGAAAGAGAACACAAGAGTGCAGCTTCTTGAGATAGACAATGCGCTCAAAGAGGTCAAAACGACAGAAGGCGATGTATACAAGACATCAGGCATACTTTTTATAAAATCAGACAGGGAAAAAATCACAAAAGAACTTGAAGAGAAAAAAAACGATCTTGATATGCGCATGAATTCTCTTGACAAAAGAGAAGAGATATTAAAAAAACAAATCATAAGCCCAAAAAAAGATTCTTGAGTCTTATCCGTTCTCAATTCTGGCAGAAACGTCAGCTTTATAATTCTGATTATCTAAAATTAGATTATGTTAGAAAACATAATAGGCTCCAAAAGCAAGATATCAATTCTGAGGATTCTTTTCAGATACGGCACAAAAGGCATTACAATACGCCAGCTCGCAATGAAATCAACTACTCCTTATTCTGTTGCTTACAGAGATATAGAACTTCTTGAGGCAGAAGGCTTCATAAAAGTCAGAAAGAAGGGCAGGAACAATATCATAATGCTGAATGTAGATCATGAAAAACACAAAAAAGTATCTCAGCTGTTCTCATCTGATGATAAAGAAACCAACAGGCCAAAAAAGATGTTCAGGAACGATGAAGCACTTATAATCATACATCATAATGCGGATCCTGACGCTGTAGGAAGTGCAATTGCCATAGCACGCGGTTTCAGCCAGAGCAACATGAGATGCGACATCTTTGCGCCTGGAGGCCTAAGTGCCCAGAGCAAAAGGCTTCTAGCGAAATATCCATATCCAATTCTTAAAAAGATTGAAAAATATCCGTCGCTTGTCTTCATTCTTGACACATCATCCCCTGAACAGATTGAAAATATAGTGATACCTCAAAGCTGCAAGAAGATATTGATTGACCATCACACGCCGGGAAAGCTTTCAGATATTGCCGACATGAAGATAATAGATCCTTCTGCCCACTCAACAGCAGTTCTTGTCTATGACCTCCTCATCTCCGCAGGCATAACTATGACCGCAGAGATAGCATTCTTTCTGATGGCAGCGATTGTCGCAGACACAGGCTTTTTCCGCCTTGTTGACAAAAGAGACATCAAGGTAATAAAAGAACTGATTGGATATGTAGATATGGAGAATGTCTTTGCAGCCCTCTCAACACAGATAAACTATGATGAAAAGATAGCGCGTATGCGTTCTATGCAGTGTTCCAAAACTTACACTATAGACGACAAGATAATTGTATTCACAGAAGCAAGCTCATTTGAGTCAAAGATAGCAAATTTTCTTATTGTATCCTTTGCAGACATAGCTATTGTTGAAAACATAAGCAAGACTGATGTAAGAATAAGCGCAAGAGCACGAAGACACCTTGACGGAAAGATAGATCTATCTCTGCTATTTAAAGGCATCGGTAAAGATATAGGCGGCAGCGGTGGCGGACACAGCACTGCAGCTTCTGCGAACGGTTCCGAAACAGATAAGATAGATATCGCAAGAGAAAAGATGAAAACATACATTGAATCAGCTTTCAGAAATAAGCTGAAGCAGTTGTGAGTATCAAGCCAAGCAACTGTGACAAAAAACAAAACGTTTTTATAAATATCGCTATAACTATATAGTATATCTATTCTTGAGATGATTGTTATGGACATAGACAATATTGTAGCTGCATTATCTGACATACAGGAAGATAAGAGAGTTCCGAGAAATGTGAGAGCATCCCTTCAGGAGACTGTAGGGGAACTTATAAATAATGAGGAAAATATAACTGTAAAACTCAATACAGCAATATCCATACTTGATGAAGTCAGCAATGACACGAACATACAGCCATTCACACGGACACAGATATGGAATATAGTCAGTATGCTGGAATCGCTTCAGAATGAAATTGAATCCTGAGAAAAGCTTTTAAATGTTGCTGAACAAAAGAGATATAATAATCCAAGAGTGATTTAAGCATATAACAGCGAGAGGAGAAGTATTATGGGATTTTTAAGCAAGATAATTAGCGAGCCTGAAGGCGAAGATATAAACGAGACAAATTATCTCGAAATTGATGATATAGACCCGTCCCACCATGGAAAATTCATGATCCGTGTTGAGACCCTTTCTGAATTTTCAGACACGAGCGTGATACAGGAATATGTAAGGAACGGCGACATTGTCTGGGTAAGGATAAAGCCACTGAAAGAAAAAGACATAACAGAGCTTAAAAGGGCTGTTGACAGGCTAAGGAAGACCTGTGTAGCAATAAACGGCGATGTCGCAGGCATTGATGAAGATTATCTTGTCCTGACACCTCCTGGCGTAAGCATACACAGAAGGTAAATCCTTCATTATTCTTTTCTTTTTATATACTATATCTATTAGTTCTATAAAATATATTCAATCAAAAACAACGTAACCTAAACAAATGTCAGATAAAAATCATAGATTCCGCCTGTAATATACTGGACAGCAATCGCTAAAAGTATAAGCCCCATAAGCCTTGTTATCACTTTAGTGCCTGTAGTTCCCAAAAGATTAAATATCCTGTCAGAACTTCTGAATATCACATACGCCAGCATACATGCTATAACAACAGCAAGGATTACAAAAATCTTTTGCTCAGCAGACACTGCAGACGAATAAAGAAGAATGCCTGTGGTTATGGCACCGGGACCTGTCATCAAAGGTATGGCTAAAGGTGTTATAGCCAGATTTTCCATTGTCTCCCATTCATCTTCTTCTTCAGATGTATGTTTCGTCTTCTGTTTCTGGCCAAAGATCATCTGAAATGATATCATGCCTAAAAGTATGCCTCCAGCTATCTTAAATGAATAGAGGCTTATATCCAGAAAACCAAATATAGCATTCCCGAAGATTGTAAAGACAAGAAGGGATGATGTCGCAACAACCATAGCCTTATGGATTATCCTTTTCCTGTCTTTTTTGTTATAATCTTCAAGAAGCGACCGTATTACGCCTATAGTGCCTACAGGATTGATTATCACAAAAAGGGTAAGTATAGCATAGTAGAGAAAATTAAGATCCATAATCAATCCTCAACTCTTGGAGCAAGCACATAGCTCAATTCAAGGCTGTCTTTCTGCCTGAATGTAAGCCTTGCAGGATAATCCTTGCCTATCTCTATCTTAACGACATCCGCAAGCTTTCCGGCTTTAACAATCTTCTTGAAATAATCAAGGCTGAATTTAGAGGATGAAGAGCCTTTTGAAGTCAGGTCAAGTATAGCTTTGTTGCCTTTCTCTATATCAAGCTGAACCTCATTAAGATCACCTTTGGAAGACATGGAAAATTTCTTCTCATCAGCAGAGAGTACAAGAGTGTCAGATACGATTGAAGCGTCTCCTATGCCGTCTTCAAGGATTGATGTCTGGAGGTCTACAACAGTCGCAAAATCAAGATTCATCTCTGGTGATTCTGAATCCTCTATATTTATGAGAGGCTGCACAAATCTCCTTGTCGACTTTCCGACAAATGTTATCTCAAGCTTTTTCCCGTCCTTATCAAGCTCTAAAGTGACTTTGTCAGAAGATGACGCTCTTTTCAGCACAGAAAGCAAACTTTCCATATTGACGCTTATTTCCTGCTCAGAATCCACTTCATATTTACCAAAATTAGTCGCAAGAAATTTGAGATTCACAAGAACAACCATTGTAGGATCTACAGCAGTCATGTATATACCATCTTTTTTAGCCTTGAAAGATGCCTCTGTTATGAATTCAGATACGGCAGTCAAGGCATCCCTAAAAGGGGTCACATCATCAAGCACAGCTTTAAACATTTAAATAAACCTCCGATAATTACGATTGCAATTGCAATTCTCTATTATTTTTGCCCGAACATTTATTAATCTTTAACATCATGCTTCTAAAAAGACCATATAATTAAGATTAATATAAACAATAATCATATAAAAGCTAAAAATTCAGGAACAAAAAAATTATAAAAAGAATAAGCCCGGATTTATATCTCAGCTGTACTCGCGCCATGTATGTCCGCATTCAATGCATTTATAGAATCTTGTCTCAGGCTCATCGCTCGATCTTGTCTGCCTGCACCACCAGAACACCTTATTGTTATCGCATTTAGGACATGGCATTTCCATCACAGGAAGATTGACACTGTTTTTTTCAATCACCTGTATATTATCCAAAGGGTCATGCTCAATCTTTTCACTCAGTTTAATAGAATCTGTCTTTTTTACCTTTTGGACAGCACACCCGTTCTTACACACAAATACAACAGAACCATTATTCTTCTCAGGTCTCATGAGACTGCCGCATGACTTACATATTTGCATAAATCCACCCCTTTTTACTATATGATTTTTATTTAAATAGTACCACAAGATTTATATGCTTTTATTATTTGGTTATCTGCACAAAAATTTTTGTGGAAATATATATTATATGAAAACTATATAAAGGTTTCTATCAAAGGTCGAGAACTTTTAGAGATAACATAGTGATAACATCGATAGAAATCAATGGAAAAAAGAACTATACATTTATGATATAATTATATAACAGAAAAAAGTGAAAAATATTACTTCTTCAATGCTTTCTCAAACTCTGCACCGAAAAGGTTGACTTCATCTTTTGTCCTTTTGACAGCATCCATAATTGCTTTTTTAGGGTCACTGGCCTTGACGACAAGCCTGGGTAAACCAATATACGGATGTGATTTCTCATATGCTGCAAAAGATACGGAAGAATCATTCCAGAGTGCTTTCCTCAGGAGATTTGGAAGAGTATGCTGACTATCAGATATCTCAATTACTAATGTTTCCTTGTCTTGTTTCTCAATCTTCAGCTGCATACAGACCACATATAATAGGTAGATAAATATTTGTTCATCTTAGTATATAAATATATCATTGAAGTGCTCCAACTCCAACTTTTATATATACACTTGTTAACTTTTTAAAAGTATCGCAAAAAGTTATGACAAAACATATGCTTATAGCAGACACAGGAAATCAAAACCTAAAATCCTCATAGATCCTGAGCATCTTCCTATCAATGCTTGGAGAAGTCTCATCAATGACCTGATAGAACAGCTTGTTATCTATAGAAAAAGAATTATTGACCACATAATCAATAGCTGCAATCTCAAGAGCATTTGTCACTATACGCCTTATATCCCTGCCGCTATATCTTAAATTTCCGTTTTCCTTGTCTTCCATATAATGCACTATATCATCCATATTGACCTCCGGCACATATCCGTCAATCTGCCTGTCAAGCTCAAGGCCGAATATGAAACCTTTCTCTTTCTCTCCCGGAGGCGGTATATATAGAGAAGAATTGAACCTGCTGAGAAGAGCGCTGTCAATCATATCCGGCCTGTTTGTCGCAGCTATAAGATTTATCTC
>JAGLUQ010000046.1 GCA_023134675.1 Candidatus Aenigmatarchaeota archaeon
AGGAGCATACAGTTCCTTGGCGGCGAAGCTACGATAAGGAAAGACATTATCAATATAGTCAGGAAAGCAAAGGAAATCGGCTATGAAAAGATATCATTTGAAACTAATGGCAGAATGTTCTGCAATGAGAAGTTTACAAAAAAGATAATAGATGCAGGACTTACACATGTGACATTTTCAATTCATGGACATACTGCAGAGATACATGATACATTGACACAGGCTCCCGGAAGTTTTGAACAGGCTGTAAGAGGGATTCAGGAAGTAAAAAAATATGAGGGTGTGGTCGTTGCTATAAATCATGTTGTGACCAAGCTTAATTACAAACATCTTGCAGACTTCTTAGGATTCATAGAACCGTTTGGTATCTCATGGATATTGTTCATATTTATAAATCCTATAGCGAGCGCACGAGAGAATTACAGGAGACTTGTGCCAAAACTATCTGAGACTATGAAGTGCATGAAGGATGCTATTGCCAGTTCATCTGTTAATGGATACAAGACCCGGATATCAATACAGAATATACCTCTATGTATTTTAGGTGAGTATGATGAGCTGTCAACCACTGTTGATGATCAGAGGGATGTTACTGTTAATTTTGAAGATGAGATAAAGCCGCAACTGTCTGATAAGATAGAAGAGCTTAAGATAAGGCCTGATAAATGTTATTCCTGCAAAAAGTGTGGAATTTGCGAAGGTGTGTGGAAAGGGTATTATGACTTATTCGGTGACGATGAGCTAAAACCGATTAATTGAGCAGAATTAAAAAAATAAACAGTCTCCTGCCCGAAAACGGGGGACAAAAGATAGGCAGGGAGATAAATCCCACATTCATTTTTTCACTTTACTAAATGTACTCAGTAAAATTGCAAATCCTATGCTTGTAAATATTATTATCCATATCCATCCGAAATTTACAAGGCCATCAAGACCGATCCCTAATGTTATCAGTCCAAAAATAAGATTTCCTTTTGCTTTTTCATGTTTTCCAAAATGAAAAAGAAAAGGTGTTCCGGACAACATAATCACTCCAACTCCAGCAAAAAATAGAGACCAACCGTTCCACCAAGCAAATATTTCAGAATAACCGATCATTTCTGCCAATATAACTAATGCACCCAAAAAAAATACCAGAGCCCAACCAACAGATTCATGTTCTTTAGTTGTATAAAATTCTTCCAATCTTGATTTTGCCATATCATTCGCCTTTTTCTATTTTGCTTTTTTTGGTCTTATTTTCAGTTTCTTTTTTAGTTGTAATCCATATTGTAATTGTTCCCAAACCCAATAAAACGGTCAGGAATGTTACAAGTCCTCCAATAACAGGGATGTTTGCCAAAACCAAGTAAATCACTAAACCCAGAATTGTTGCCCAAACTATATTTTCATTTTTTAGGATTAATCGTCCCAGGAATAATCCTACAAACACTTTTGAAAGATAAATCGTTACAATATACAATAATATCATCATTATTGAAATAGGTATGCCAATCACAGTTATAGCCAATAATAAAGCAATGACCGGAAAAACTACGAGAGTGATTAAACCATATAGCATAGATTTCAAAAATTCATTTTTTATGTTATCAGCTAATTTGTCTGATGACTTAGGAGCGATCAGGACAAGCAATATACCAACAAGCAATAAGGCCAGACCACCAAAAATTATCCAACCGAACTGGTTTACAAGAGTAGGGGTTTTAGTCTCTACTTCTTTTTTAATTATTGATCCTTTAACTTGCTCTTCATTGAATAAAACATTTTTATCTGTGTATTTGAAATCTCCTTTAATTACGGCATCTTTTCCTAATGTGATCTTTTCTGCATTTGCATTAACATCTCCATCTATTATTCCTTTAATTGTTAATTCTTCAGCAGTTATTGCCAGATCACCAGAGACCGGGCCGTTAATTACGATATTGCCTGCAGCCGCCAATATGTCACCTGATATCCCCCCATTGATAATGAGGTTACCTCCCATAACCCTAAGATCACCATCAACATCTGAATTAATTGTTATACTTCCGCCACCGATAGTTAAATCACCACCAATTTCAGAATTTATGCTTATAGCCCCACCACAAACATGAGCAGTTTTGCCAACTGGAGCATTTATTGAGACCTGACCTCCACAAGCCATCAGATCATCTTTTACGGGATTGTTAATACTGATACTTCCACCAAAAGCGGTAATATCACCATCGACCGGAGCATCAACAGATATAGAACCGGCTGCGACATACAAGCTTTCATAAAGCCTGTCTTCGATTATGACCTCGTCGCCCTCCTTTATCTCTAAAGCGGATACAATCGGTATAAAAAGGAGTAATATCATTACAATACTAATCATTTTTTTCATAAAAATCCCCTATGTTATTTGGTTAAGAAAAGATATATACTTTAAAAATGGGAGAAAATGTTGTAATTTGGCTTGTATTTAAGGTGAAATTAACAGGAGTAGAGTCTGTTGTAGCCTATTTAGTCTGCTTTTTTCTTTTTTTGATTACAGGCCCGATGAAGAAGATGAAGAAAGCAAAGAAAGCCTATAAATTCAATTCGGTTCATTTTTTCTTTAAATCAATTGAATTCATCTTATTACATTATCTTGATTCTTATACAGATACCACATACCCCATAAACCATAAATTGCAATCAAAGGAAGAATTATTGAATAGGTAACATATTTATCCGGAGTTAATACAAATGCATTCTTTCCGATGAAAATAGCATATAGGCTAACTATTGGCCAATAAACAGTTATGGCTAAAGCACTAAACATAGAATAAATACCCCATTGTTTTCTTTTAAACAAACCGATAATTCCTACAATAAAAAGAGGGATATAAAATATAGTATCCCCAAATGCAAATCCTTTTGCCCAAGCCACTCCAACACCAGTCACTTCTTCAACCGATTCCTGTAATCCGATTGAGACTGTAAAATCATAATCAAATAAAGATCCAGTCTGGCCTATAAGCATCATCAGATTCAATAATACTGCAAATATGATTAAAGTCCAAAAACCCAAACCTCTTTTTATTTCCATACAGTTTATTTGTGATCCAATCTTCATATATTTTTGTTTGGAAGGGATTTTTTTAGCAAGAATTGAAGGTTGTGTTTTTTCCTGCACTAAAGAATCAGGTCTGGATTGCGGTTAAATAAATCGGTAAGCGGGGTCTCTTTGTTTTCTATCTGCTTTAGCTCATCAAGAGTTACCCACCTGTGGTCTTCAGCTTCGTTTGGGTCAAGTTTTGGTTCCTGGTCTGTTTTTACATAAAAATACATGATCAGCCTTGATGTTTCCATCTGCTTTTTGACATGAAACTCCCGGCCCTGGCCAAAACCGATAAATCTTGGATTTTCAAATGTTATTGAGGTCTCTTCCTGCATCTCCCGAATTAATGTCTCTTCCAGCCTTTCCCCGAACTCTGCCCTGCCGCCGGGAGTTCTCCAGACTTTGAAAGTCGGGCACATCACAATAAGAAACTTATTATTTTTTTCTATGAATGCGCTGCAAATAACTTTATGACCTTTAAGTTCTGGTTCGACCATGTTTTAGTATTGAGGGTTGGATGGTTAAATATGTTGGGTTTTGGGGGGGTTTGAGGAGTTGTGCTAATCTTTTGCTGAGACAGCAAGCTTACTCTTTCTTCTTAAAGAACAGCCAACTACCTTTGCCAAATCTAGTCTTCACAAGAACATAATCTCCTTTCATCCTCCTGCCTTCAAGGCGGAAAAGTATCTCTTTTTCGGTAATCTTTTCAGGGATGAATCTGCCTTTGTCCCAGATTTTTACCTTACCTGCACCGTACTGTCCTTGCGGTATTGTGCCTTCAAAGTCGGCGTAGTTTAGAGGGTGATCTTCGGTCTGGATGGCAAGGCGTTTTATTCCCGGTTTTTCCGGAGGCTCTTTCGGGACTGCCCAGCTCTTGAGGACACCTTCTATCTCGAGTCTGAGGTCGTAGTGCAGGTTTCTTGCGTGATGTTCCTGGATGACGAAGATATTTTCCTTACTGTCTGATTCTTCTAATCTGCCTTCAGGTTCTCCTGTTTTTGTGAAATCCCTTTTCTCTTTGTATTTTTCAAGCATGATATCACCATTTTCCTTTTGATATGCATAAGTCGTAGAGTATGCAGCCGTCGCATTTCGGGTTTCTTGCGACGCAGATGCTCCTGCCGTGCGAGATAAGAAGGTTGGTCATGTTTCTCCAGTCTTTTTTTTCTGTTATTTTCATCAGGTCTTTTTCTATTATATTTGGGTTTTTGCTCTCAGTCAGGCCGAGGCGTCCTGAGAGGCGTATCACATGCGTATCCACTGCTATGCCTTCGTTCTTTCCGTAGTATTCGGAGAGGACAATGTTTGCTGTCTTTCTTGCGACGCCGGGAAGTTTGATCAGATTTTCCATAGTGTCGGGGACTTTTCCTTTGAAATCATTCAGTATCATCTTAGAGGCGTTTATTATGTTTTTTGCTTTGTTTCTGTAGAAACCTGTAGACCTTATATCTTTCTCAAATTCTTTTGGGTCTGCATCTGCGAATGATTCTATGTCTTGGTATTTTTTGAAAAGGTCTTCTGCGACTATATTTACGCGCTTGTCTGTGCACTGGGCAGAGAGGATTGTTGATACTAAAAGCTGGTGTGCTGTATTGTGTTTCAGGGCTGTTTGTGGGTCTCCGTATTCTTTTTTTAGGGTTGTGATTATCTGTTCTGCTTTGTTTTTGAGGTCTTCTTTTTGCATGAATGTATTTGGATTTTTGTTTTTTTATATCATGAGTATCCAGAATAAAGATTTATTAAGTCTTTTTTACCAGAGATATTATGGCGTTCGAATACAGAGAGAAAATATTGGAACATACAGACAGGTATTATAGAAAGCTGAATGAAAACGATTTCAGCCATAATTTTGATCATATAACAAGAGTTGAAAGGCTGGCAAAAAGGATAGGCAAAGAAGAAGGAGCAGACATGGATGTTGTTGAGGCGATGTGCCTCTTGTTTGATGTCGCAAGGATGATGGAAGATGAAGGCAAAGTAGAGGATCATACAGAAGCCGGCTGTGAGATCGCAAGACCGATTCTTGATGAAATCGGGTTCCCTAAAGATAAGACAGAAAATGTCTGCCATGCTATATATGTACATAGGAAAAGCAAGAACAGAGTTCCAAAAACTATTGAAGCCAAGATACTGCAGGATGCAGATTATCTGGATGCAATGGGTGCTGTCGATGTCGCACGTGTCATTGCAACTTCTATCCAGACCAAAAGATTCAGAAAACCTTTGTATGTGGATGAGTCTGTGGATGAACCTTACAAAGATGGCAAAAGCATATCAACGATACATTATTTACTTCATAAGCTTGAGCACCCGAAACTTCAGCCATCAAATTTCCATACAGCACTTGGAAGAAAACTTGCTGAAGAACGATTCAGGTTTATGAAAGAATTCACAGAAAGGTTTATCGCTGAATGGAAAGGCGAAAGATGATATAGTTAAGACTGACCATAAGACAGAGACAGTGCGTTGACCTAAGATAAAATCATGACCTCAAGCCAAAGGCTTGAGTGTCATATAGATGCTCTGGCTTTCTGAAGCCAGTAAGTGGACCGAGCGAGATTCGAACTCGCGGCCTCCTACATGCCGAGCAGGCATTCTACCACTGAACTATCGGCCCATAACTCTTTTTTTGAAGCGAAGATTTAAAAAAGGTTTGGATATGGATGCTTTTCAGAACGGAAACACAGCATATATCTATTTGTAGATTACAAGATGCCTAATTATCCATGCATCATTAATTTTATAAAATACATTATCAGTATGCCAAGTATGAATACTGTGAAATTCAGGAGAGACTTCTTTAGATTGGTCTCTTTTCTTATCTCAGGTATCAGGTCGCAGGCAGCTATGTAGATGAAACCTCCTGCTGCGAAAGGGAGAAGAAATATCAGGAACATCTCGCTGTATGCTGCAAGATAGAAGCCCACTATGCCGCCGAGCACTGCTGTCAGGGCTGTGATGAAATTGAAGAAAAGCGCTTTCTTCTTTGTGAAGCCACCATAGACCAGGACACCGAAGTCGCCTATCTCCTGCGGTATCTCGTGCATAAGGATTGCTATCGATGTCACGATACCAAGATGGATGTCAACAGTAAAGCTTGCTGCTATTATCAGGCCGTCGACGAAGTTGTGGGCTGCGTCACCGAAAAGGTTCATGTAGGCAAAAGTGTGTATCTTGCATTTCCCATCATGGCAGTGGCGCCAGTGGAGTAATTTCTCTATCAGGAAAAAAAGGACAAATCCGACAAGGACATAAGAGAAGATGTCGTGACTGTGGAACTCATGGACCGCTTCAGGTATCAGGTGGAGGAAGGCCCCGCCCATGAGGGCACCTGCTGACAATGCTATAAGACATGTAAGTATCTTGTTGAGAGACTTATCTTTCAATGAAAGAGTGAGAATACCTACAAAAGATGCCAGACTGATAAAAAAAGTGCTTGCCAGAATCCATAATAGAGTATCCATTTTAGTGACACCAGAAAGTGTTATCAATTTATTTGAACCTACACCTTAATATTGTTTATTGTTGCCTGAAATATTTTTCTGTATTCAGGGTTTATCTCAACAACGGGTTTCATCCGGATTGATGAATCAACAAAATCTTTCCGGTAAGGAATCTTTCCTATGACAGGTATCTTATTTTCTTCTGCAAAAGCCTCTATCTTTGAGCAGAAGCTTTCTTCAAGGTCATACTTATTTATGACAATCCCATGCTTAATCCCAAAATGATCTGCCAGATACAGAACTCTTTTCAGGTCATGAAGTGCAGAAGGTGTAGGTTCAGTCACAGCAATTATGTAATCTGTGCCCACCAAAGATGCTATCACAGGGCATCCTATCCCTGCTGCTGAATCTATCAAGATCACATCTGCCTT
>JAGLUQ010000047.1 GCA_023134675.1 Candidatus Aenigmatarchaeota archaeon
GCGATACTGAAAGATTTTGAGCTTGAGCCTTTTGCTGCAAGGGATATAAAAGATTACGCTGTGCTTGAGAGGACAGACTATGCCAAAGCTGTGATTGATGCTGATGCTATAATTAATTTACCCAAACTAAAGACGCACTGCCTTACATTTATGACATGCGCTGTGAAAAATACTTTTGGCTGCATACATCCATCCGAGAGGCAATACCTTCACGGCAAGTTCAGCAGGAGGGATGAGTTTGCGGCCGGTATTGTTGATGCATACTCTTATCTGAAGCCGAAGATACGCCTGAACATAGTTGATGCTGTGGTCAGCATGGAAGGGGATGAAGGGCCGTCCTATGGTGATCCTGTCAATACCGGTTTTATCGTTGCGGGCAGTGATGCTGTATCTGTTGATGCTGTGGCTTTTGAAGCTGTCGGGCATAAGGCTACCGCATTGCCTACCAACAAGGCTGCAGAGAAGAGAGATCTTGGTGTATCATATATTGAGAAAATAGATATTGCCGGTGAGACTCTTGAAAGCATAAAGGTTCCGGGATTTAAAAAATCAAGCCTTTTTGATAATATCAAAGCAGGCGAGAAAGGATTCAGGGAAGAGTTCATCTTTGAGCCAAGACTTGTCGAGGACAAATGTACAAAGTGCGGGAACTGCGTAAGCAACTGTCCTGTCGGAGCTATATCTATAAATGGATATCCAAAAATAGATTACAAAAAATGCATACATTGCTACTGCTGCCATGAGCTTTGCCCTGAAGGTGCATACACGCTTGTTAAAAAAGATATCAAAAAGGGTTGAGATGCTTAAGATATATAGATTGCTGATGTCATAATTAATGCTGATGTCATAATTAATGCTGATGTCATAATGATTGCTGACGTCATAATTAATGTCCTGTGCCTAAAAGATGCAGGACAGATGCAGGACTGATAAGATGGTTTTAAATGTAATTCCTTTATTGCTGGCATTCCTTATACCTTTCGGCATCATAACATCGTTTCATGATATAAGATACGGAAAGATACGGAACAAGCATATACTGGTCGCTCTTCTGTATGGTATTTTCATTAACCTTGCATATTCTTTCAACCTCAGCTACCTGGGTTTTGTGGCTGTCAATGCGTCTATTGCGCTTATGGTCTCTTTTCTTGCATGGTATCTTACATTCTGCACGGCCGGGGATTCAAAGCTGTTTTTTGCCTATTCATTTCTCGTGCCCCTGGGCATCTATGAGTATGGATTCATAAACTATTTTCCTTCCGCCACGATAATAATAAATACACTTCTGCCTGCGTTTGCATACTTTTTCATCAGGCTTATGCAGATTACAGACATGGAAGAGAAAAAAGAGATATTCAAAAAGACAGTCAATTTCAAGAGCCTGTCCGGAATTGCAATACTTCTCTTCGGGTTTTACTGGGGCATATTTAATATCATGGGCACGCTCGGCATTTCCATGACAGGATTCATGGGTCCTATCATTGCAATACTTGCAATATACTATCTTGCAAAAAGGTCAGGGATTGATATAACAAAAGCAGCCATAATTCTTTGCATATTAAGGTTAATCTTTGACTACCAGGGATTGATGAGCGTCTCTTTCTGGGTCAGCTTTGCCGCCATGATAACTATGTTTACTTTCCTTGTTAATTTTGTCCCGGAGCTTGGACGTTTTATGTTCTCACAGGAAAAAAAGATATCTGAATTAAGAGAGCATATGATGCCACAGGAAGCGATTGCCAGGAAAGGGAAAAAATATGTTAAAGTGCCGCTCTCAAAGACAGTGGATGCAGGAAATGGTTTTCTTGTGGATTACAAGGCATCCGGCCTGACAAAAGATGATATCTATACTCTAAAGCAGCTCAGGAAAGATAAGAGGCTGGATTTTGAGACGATAATTGTCCATCAGACTATCCCTTTTGCCCCGCTGATGTTTGCCGGCGTGCTTCTGACAGTGCTTATGAGCGGTAATGCATACGGCTTTATCTATAATTATCTTTTCTGAAAAATCGTATAGATTTAAAAAAATCCGTAAAGATATATCTATTGATAATATGGATTCATCTGTTGATAATATTAATCGCAGGCGTGATGCAAGATACAGGTACGTCATAGATTCTGGAGACACTTATGCAGTCTTTTATATCGGGCATGACGAGCATGACATTGACTCTATACATATTGCTGCGCAGGAGATAAGCGATGTGTCTTATGTGATTATTGATATGGATAAGAACAATGATTTTTCTGTTACTCTGAAGCCAAAAGGCGATAATGATGCTGAGGTGATAGTCAAAAAGTTCTGCGATGCGCTTGAGCTGAGAGCGAAAGATGCAAGGCACAGCAAGAAACATGGCAAGAACGGGTTTCTGAAAGATGATATATTTTTGGAATGGGACAGGCAGCCGGGTGCGATAAGAAAGGAGCCAGGGGATATGCTATGAAAATGTTTGCAGTAGATATACATCTCGGCTACAGGTGCAATAACAATTGCGTGCATTGCATAGTTGCCGGAGTGAGGGAAAAGCTGATCAGGGAAGGAAAGCCTACAGACAGGACGACTGATGAGATTAAAGATATAATTGATAAGGCTGCCAGGGACGGGGCGGACAAGATATCTTTTACCGGCGGAGAGACAACGATACGGCCTGATTTTCTGGAGCTTCTGTCATATGTGAAAGAAAAAGGTATCAAGGTGGGCCTGCAGACTAACGGGCGCGCTTTCAGCATGCAGGAATTTGCTGACAAGGTGATGGATATCGCGCCTGACATGAATATAGAGATTGCTGTGCATCATGCTGATCCAAAGATGCATGACAATGTGACGCGTGTCTCAGGCTCGGCAAGGCAGACGATTGAGGGGATAAAGAATCTCAGGGACAGGGGCGCAAAGATGAACCTGAAGACTGTCGTGACAAGATTCAACTATAAGGACCTGAAAGATCTTGTGCAGATGGCATCAGGTCTTGGGATTGGGCAGTTTGACATTGTCTATCCGCATGGTCTTGGAAATGCGCGGAAGTACTGGGAAGATATTGTGGTCCCGTACACAGGCATAATCAGATATGTGACTGATGCTATTGATGAGGGCGAAAAGACAGGTGTCCATGTCATGCTTGAGGGAATACCTTTCTGTTTTCTTGAAGGGTATGAAGATCATGCAAGAGAGAACAGGATGAAAGTTCTGGAAAGTGAAGGCAGCAGGAAAGATCTGTGTTTTCTGGTATCAGGCCAGTCTGACTGGAAAGATGCGCGCCAGAATATGAAGTCCAAGCCAGAAACCTGCAGGACATGCAGATATTTTGATGTCTGTGAAGGCCCGTGGGAAGAGTATCCTGAACTGAACGGTGCGGATGAGTTTGTGCCGGTGAAAAGAAAATAATTCGCTTGTATCAATCTGCAGCTGTAGAGAAAACATTCTTGTATTCATACTTTCTTATATCATCATCTATCTTCCGCTTTGCTTCTGTCAATATCTCCAGGAACCTGTCATCATTGTATATCTTATGTCTCAGAAGAAAATTCTGCGGCGCCATTGACAGCATATCCGAGTATTTCCTGAAGACTCCATTGTAAAACTCATATGCTTTAAAAACATCATATGTGCCTTTCTTATGATCCTGCCATAAAGATGTCCCGGGATAAGGCGTAAGGATGTTTGCATCCACACAGATTGAATTGCTTCTCTCAAGTATTTCTCTTATGAATTCATGATTGTCTTTCAGGTCATCTTCAGTCTCTACAGGCGCGCCAAAGACAAATGCTGCATTGAGGAAAATATCCAGCCGGTTAAATTTATCAACCATCCTGAATGCGTTTTGCCTGTGGTTTATATAATCAACTTTTTTATTGTAAAATTCAAGAATTTTCGGTTTTGGGCTTTCCAGACCTACATATACTGATGAAAAACCTGCTTTTCTGAGCCTGGCCATGACATCATAATCCATCTGGTTAACTCTTGCCTGGTATGAATAGTACAGGTGATCCATCTTATTATTCTCTATTGACTTTGCCAGCTTTTCTGCTCTTGACGGATTATTCAGAAGTGAGTCATCACGAAAGACTATTGAACTGAAATCATACAGGTCTGAAAGATGCTTTATCTGGGCAACTGTATACTGCGGCGTGTGTTCAATATACCTGTTGTGTATGATGCGCACAGAACAGAATGTGCAGGCATATTTACAGCCCCTGCTTGTCAGCAGGCTTATATGATTGAACTTTCGTGACTTAAGGTTGTATACATTTTCAAAATCAAGATATGGCAGGGAATCAAGCTCAAAACAATGTCTCTTGTCCTGTGTGCTTATGACTTTTCCATCCATAAGATATGAGATATTG
The DNA here is from genome assembly GCA_023134675.1 of Candidatus Aenigmatarchaeota archaeon. Lineage (GTDB taxonomy): Archaea > EX4484-52 > EX4484-52 > EX4484-52 > GLR71 > GLR71. Next base: position 4,342 of record JAGLUQ010000047.1, read on the forward strand.
CAGACTTTCCTCCAGTCTTTTCCGTCGCGGATGCTGGATGCAAGCTCTTTCATCGTGACCTCGCCCGCGCCTCTGACAAGGCAGTCCACTTCGGGTATTATAGACAATGTCTCTTCAGGAAGGATTGTCGCGTTGAAGCCGCCAAGAGCAACCATTGTCTCTTCTGACCTCTGCTTGAAAAGCTTTATGAACTCTGCTGCGAAAGGCATTGACGGCGACCAGCTGCCTACAGCGACAAGATCCGGATTCAGGCCATCTACAATGCCTATAAGCTTATTCATCGAGCTTTTCACATTCTTTCCTGTGAAAAATGATACGCTTATATCTTTGAGCATATCCACGTCCACGCAGACGCATTCAAAGCCATACATCTCAAGGACTTTGGCTATATATATTGTTGATGTCCGCGGTGCGCTTGCTGTCATCCCTGGCCTTGGGGCGTAAGAGAACCAAACAAAGACAACCTTGAAGTTCTTTTCACCGCCTGTCTTTTGAGGCTTATGATTCAATGGCCATGAGATATCTGTATCTTTGAACCTTTTTGAGATTTCACTGCGCTTCTTTTCCACTTCTGAAAGAAAATTGCTCCTGACAGGATCATTCTCACCGGAACACCCGGCCGGAGATATGCATACTTTTTTTATTCCATGCATGTCTGCAAAGGAAAGCATATCTTCAAGAAAAGAAAAGTTGTACCTGTTCAGGACAATTGTTGCCGTGACATCCTGTCCCAGCCGTTTCAGATTCCTGATTCCTGCCTCTGTCTGGATAAGGCTGTCTTTCACTCTTGTCATGTTATTGTTCAGGTCTGCCGTATGCCCCTGTATATGGATATCAAATACGTTTACTCCGGAGGATATCAGCTTTTCGCAGAAGTCACTGTAATAGAGCATTCTCCCGTTAGTCTGTATCTGTATTTTTTTGAAGCCCTGTTTTTTTGCATAAGAGACCAGCTCAAAGATGTCCTGTCTTATTGTAGGCTCGCCGCCGGTGAAGATGATATCTGCGGCACCTTCTTTTTTGCCGTCCTCTATCTCATTTATGATTTCTGCTGTTGCTCTGCTCTTGATGTTCTTATCTTTCTCATCCAGGCAGAAGATGCAGTTGTTGTTGCAGGAAAAACCCAGAAGAATTTTTAGCGTCTTTTCCATAGATATATTTGCGCAATAAATCTTTAATTAGTATCCCTGACAGAGACATTTGAGAAATTGTCCTTGTATCTGTATTTTTCTATCTCATCAAGGACTTCCTGTTTTGCTGTGCTTATAAGTTTCAGGAACTTGTCGTCAGAATATGTGAAGTGCCTGATAAGGAAATTCGGGCTGGCCATTGAAGGAATAGAAGAATATTTCCTGAAGATGTCCTGATAGAACTCAAATGCCTTGAAGACCTCATATTTCCCGCGGACATAATCATTCCAGAGGTCTGTTCCCGGGTAGAGGACTAATATGTTCGGCTCTATGCATACGGCATCTGTTTTCTTCAGCACTTCCCCGATAAGGCCTACTGTGCGGTAAAGCTCTTTCTCAGTCTCATTAGGGGTTCCCATTATAAATGCGGTGTTAAGGAATATGTTCAGCCGGTTCAGTTTCTCTATTGTCTTGAGGACGTTCTGTCTCTGGTTCGCATAGTCCACTCTCTTGTTGAAGAAGCGCAGGACATCAGCGCTTGCGCTCTCTATGCCGATAAAGATTGAAGAGAAATTTGAGTCTCTTAATATCCTGAGCGTGTCGTAATCTGTCTGGTTCAGACGTGACTGGTATGAATAATAGAAATTGTCCATGCTGTTGCTCTTAATAGATTTTGCCAGCCTTATCGCTTTTTTCCTGTTGTTCATCAGGGAGTCGTCGCGGAAGACTATGGAGCCGAAATCGTACAGGTCCGAGAGATGTTTTATCTGGGCAATCGTGTATTGCGGGCTGTATTCTATATGCTTATTATGGATTATATGGACTGAGCAGTATGTGCAGTCGTATATGCATCCTCTTGAAGTCATCAGGCTTATGTGATTGAACTTTTTTGACTTAAGGCCGTATACATTCTCAAAATCTATATATGGCAGGGAGTCAAGCTCAAAACAATGTTTTTTCTCCTGTGTGCTTACAGTTTTCCCGTCCTTAAGATATGAGATGTTATTGACCTTTCTCCAGTCTTTCCCGTCGCGGATGCTGGATGCAAGCTCTTTCATCGTGACCTCGCCTGCGCCCCTGACAAGGCAGTCCACTTCAGGTATTATAGACAATGTCTCTTCAGGAAGAACTGTTGCGTTGAAGCCGCCAAGAACTATCATGGTCTCTTCTGACTGTTCTTTGAACTGCTTTATGAACTCTGCTGCAAAAGGCATTGACCGCGACCAGCTGCCTACTGCTACGAGGTCGGGATCCTGGCTGTCTACAATCTTTATGAGCTTTTTCATTGAATTTTTGACACCTTTCCCTGTATAAAATGAGATGCTTATATCCTTCAGCATGTCCACGTCCACACACA
>JAGLUQ010000048.1 GCA_023134675.1 Candidatus Aenigmatarchaeota archaeon
GGGCATATGTGTCTTAATCTTGCACTCAATTTCCCTCGCAACTTTATCCATTGCCTTCAGTGACCTGACAGGATATCTTCCAGTAGCAGTCTCACCGGAAAGCATCACAGCATCCGAACCGATAAGGATTGCATTAGCCACATCTGTGACCTCAGCCCTCGTAGGCCTTGGATTTTCTATCATAGAATTCAGCATATGCGTCGCAATGATTACAGGCTTCTTGGCAAGATTGCATTTCTTGACCATATCATACTGAAATATCGGAACTTTCTCAAAAGGTATCTCAACACCCAGATCACCTCTCGCAATCATTATGCCGTCAGACACTTCAAGAATGCCATCAAAATTATCTATAGCTTTGGGATGCTCAATCTTTGAAATTATCTTGATCTTGCTGTTTCCCTTGTCAAGAAATTCACGCAGCCGTACAATATCATCCGATGATCTCACAAAAGAGACCGCAATTAAATCAACCTCATTATCAATTGCAAATCTCACATCATCCCAGTCTTTCTCTGTAAACGATGGAAGCTTGACATCAGCGCCGGGCAGATTGACAGTCTTTTTGGAGCCGAGGATAGCATCATTCAATATCCTGCATATAACATCAGTATCATTTTTTCTGATCACTTCCAAAGATATAAGGCCGTCATCAATCATTATCTCACTACCCTCAGCCACATCACCAGGCAGATACTTATAATTGACATATATAGCATCCTTATTGGTCTTTTCAGTAGACAAAGTTAAAGTATCGCCTTCCTTAAGCTGAAGTTTCTCGTCAAGCATACCGGTCCTTATCTCAGGACCCTGCATGTCAAGCAATATCGATACCGGAAAATCAAGTGTCTCATTCAGCTTCTTTATCTTATCAATCTTAGGCTTATGCTCTGCATAATCACCATGTGAAAAATTAAGCCTTGCAACATTCATACCTGCATCAGCAAGACGCTTCAATGTCTTATCATCTTCGGAAGCAGGACCTATAGTGCATATTATCTTTGTCTTTCTCATAAGATGTTACATTTAACAGTCAGCTTTATAAATCAATTAATTTTCATCAATTCGCCAATTCTTAAAACTTATTAATTTTTAGGGCAAAACAAGCTTATGTCTAAAAAAAAAGTCCCTGACAATCATAATCCACACACACAACTTTACAAGAACTGGATAACATGGGTCTCTGCAAATCACATAGAAAATATTTTTGGCTTTTATCAAACCCATAATGTAAATAACTTCAGGCAGTTCTTCACAGACATATCAGAAGGAACGCTCTGCCCCTATGACTCAAATCAGCAGAATATACTTTCTTTTGAGCCGGCTAATCTCAAAAGCCCTATATTAGACGGAATATATAAACAGATAACCCACGAAACCGACATTTTGCCGAAAAGGCCGATATGCCCTGATTTCTTAAATATTTCACAAGCATGCAACAGCATAAATATGTATGAGATGAAAGCAAAAATGCAGAAGAAAGGTGGGAAAATATCATCAATCAGCATGAATTTTGAACAGGTAATAAAATACGGAATACAGACCAAGAAATGGGCATCTGATTTAAATATAAAATCTGATCTTATGATAATATGCTACTTGTATACACTGGATAAAGAAATCGGGAACATAAACAGCATACCGGAAGTGGCAGAACACCTTCACATTAACGATATAGTGCTCATACCTTATGATTATATAAAAGAGTATAATCCGAATTTCGCAAGAAAAATAGAAAAATTCGGACTGGATATAGAAAAAATAGAACAGGGAAATACAACAGAGATAAACAGACTGAAAAGAGAATTAAAAAATAACACAAAAAACAACAGCACATTTTTTTCAATAAGCGGCAAAGAGATACAGGCAATCATAAACCAAGACATCCCAAACACCTACCAAAAAACAATAAAATCGCCTGCTGAAATTATAAAAACCGGAAAAAATAACAGTATAGAGACACAGGAACAGGACATAACATTCACCTGTGCGGAAAACGGAACAAAATTAGGTGAATTTTTCAGAGAGATAACAGGAAACTTTGCAAATATCAAAGATACCGGTATAAACAGCGGGCTGTTAAAATCTTTTAACTTTGCCGGCCATCAAAGAAACGACAGGTATTCAACAAAAAAAATATCACAATTTAGCTAAACTATATAAAATTTACTCTTATAATAGTCTTGTTAATCTTTGGATCGATGGTCTAGCCTGGTTATGACATCGCCTTGACGTGGCGGGAATCGCCGGTTCGAATCCGGCTCGATCCATTAGAATAACATTTCATAGAAACATTTAAGTGCTCCCGTAGTGTAGACCGGCCAATCATTCGAGACTCTCACTCTCGTGACTCGGGTTCAAATCCCGACGGGAGTATTTTTTTCTGTTTTTTTAAAATCAGCAATAACAGAAGTTAATAAAAAGCAAGAATCAAATGCAATAAAACACTTCTAAATTTCCATACCCTAATTCAAAAACAGTATTCGGTTCAAGAACTGTGACTTCTGAACAGTTTGGACATAATAACTCAAGATGTTTATCAACAAGTTTTAAGCCATCGCCTGTATAGATAGTACTGTGTTTAATAAATCTCGTATCACGATCATCCTTTTCAAAACAATGAGGGCAAATTATTACACCTGCACCTTTTTTTGCATTAGCATATGTCCTGCCTATCATATCTGTATAATTTTTTCCAAGAACTACTTTATCTCTACAAAAACTAATTTTTTCTTTACCACTAGAACTATCAAAATATAGACGATTACCTATAGCTTCCTCAATTTCAGGAATACTATACTCTGATGCCCATATAACTGAATGATCCGGCATTTCAAGGATTTTTTTGACCAATTGAAGCAGTTCATCATCAGGTTTTTGTTCCACCAAAGAGTTCATCCACATCACTTTATTATTAATAAGAAGATAAAAATTTTTAAAAACATAGGTCTGCAAGAAAAAACAATGAATGAAAAACATTTAAAAGCTTTCTTAAATAATAATCCAGCATCAATGCGGGGGTAGCCTAGCCTGGTCAATGGCGCAGGGTTGAGGGCCCTGTAGTTTAGTACTTACGCGTGTTCGAATCACGTCCTCCGCACTCTTTTTTATTCCGGGATACAGCAAGATATCTTCATAACCCTCAAAAAAACTAAAATATATATAGTTAACTCACAATAATCAAGACATCAAGTGATACTATGAAAGCAGTCATACTTGCAGGCGGAAAAGGCACAAGATTAAGGCCTTTGACTTACGCCGTACCGAAACCTCTTCTCCCCATAAACGAGAAGCCGATGATGGAGCACATAATACTCCACATGAAAAGCCATGGAATAACAGAATTCATAATATCTGTCGGATACCTCGGTTACCAGATAAAGAACTATTTCAAAGACGGCGCTGAATGGGGTGTCAAGATAGAATATTCAGAAGAAGATACACCTTTGGGCACAGCAGGATGCCTGAGTCCGATAAGAGACAAGCTGACCGAAACCTTCCTTCTCATAGGCGGCGACAATCTCACAAACATCAATTTTAAAAAATTCATAGAATTCCACAAATCTCACAAAGGAATAGCATCTGTAGCCCTGTTTGAGCTCAAACAGAAAGTAGAATACGGCGTATATTCAATAGACAAAGACAAGAAGATAACAAAATTTGAGGAAAAGCCCTCTTTCAAATACAACGCAGGCACAATGATATTCTGCCTTGAGCCGGAAATCTTTGATTTCATACCAAAGACAGACAGCAAAAGCCCGAAACCCATAAACATAACAGATCATATACTTCCAAAACTGATAGAATCAAACAGGCCGATATACGGCTTTCCTTTCTGCGACTACTGGATAGATGTCGGCCGGATCTCAGACTACGACGAAGTGAACGGCGGAATACTGTCTAAACAGATAAAAGAAGAGAAAAGATCCTTAAAAAAAGAATAAACAATAAATACTAGCGCATACAATCTATAATTGTTGGTCAGATGACAGAGATTATCTCAGTTGTGTCAGGGAAGGGTGGTGTCGGCAAGACAACGCTTGTCTCCAATCTTGCGGTAGCCCTTACAAGGCTTGGCGGAAGAGTTCTTGTCATAGATGGAAATGTTTCCGGAGCTAATCTTGGGATACACCTTGGCGTCCCTTCCGTATACCCTGTATCACTCAATGATGTCCTCCATAAAGATGCGTTTATCACACAGGCGATATACAGGCATGCCTCAGGATTCAATGTCATACCGGCATCCCTCAGTGCGCTGGGCGCCAATTCGCAGATGCTCAAGCACACGATGTATGACATTCTCGGAGATTATGATGCCATACTGATAGACGCTTCAGCCGGCGTCAACAAAGAGATGAGATCAGCTCTTGAAGCATCAGACTCATGCATAATCATAACAAATCCGGAACTCCCTGCATTATCAAACGCCCTGCTCGCGAAAAAAGAAGCGCAAAAGCAGAATATACCTATAAGAGGTATTGTAATAAACAAGTCAACTGGGCAGAAATACGAAGTAAGCGACAAAGATGTAATAGACTTCCTTGAGCTTCCTGTGCTTGGAAAAGTCAAAGACCACAGGAAAGTGAGAGAATCTATAGCTATAGGAAAACCAATTCTTGAACATAGGCCGCACAACACAAGTTCATACGGTATAAGGACAATAGCCCACAAGATCTCCGGTATAGAGCCTCCGAAAAGGACAATTATTGATTCTTTAAAAGGATTCATAGACGATATAAGATAAAAGACATCATTATCATCTATATAAATATTGCTGATAAAGATTTCATGTTCGGTGTATAAAATGAAGATATACATACAGAAGATAACAGGCATGGATATATACTACGATAATATATCAAAAGAGCTTGTTCTCAACGGAAAACCTCTTAACAGTTCCATACGCTTTCTGAAAGAAATGAAAGATGTCATCCATGATAAGGAATGGTTCAGTACAGTAAAGCCAGACAGGAAAATGTACTACATGTTCAGAGACATCCATGAAGACGCAGACAGAGAAGCAGCAGAAGATAATAATTTAAGATACGACATAACAGTCATACCTCCTGATATGATAGGCGACGAATACGTAAAGACGCAAGGCCACTGCCATCCATGCGTGACAGGTACAGATGTAACATACCCTGAAATGTATCAGGTCTTAAATGGAGAGGCTATGTTCATATTTGAAAAAAAAGAAGGCAAAGAAACAAAAACATATCACATACACGGAAAAGAAGGAGATATAGTAATACTACCACCAGGATACAGCCATGTGACAGTGAACCCGACAGACCAGATATTAATTGTCGCCAACTGGACAGAATCTCGGTTCAAGAGCGACTACAGGCCTATGCTAAAGACAAGAGGTCTGGCTTACTATTACATAAGAAAAGGTAATGAAAGTGCATTCATAAGCAACATAAACAATAAAGATGCATCATCATTAGAAGAAATCAGACCTATAGACCCTGAACTTATCGGCCTGAAAAAAGACGAACCTATGTACGCCCTGATAAAGACCCCCGAAAAGCTTGCATTCCTCACAAAGCCGCAAGACTATGGAACATTCTTCAGCAAGGTCCTTGAACGATAATAAGAAGATTTTTAATGTTTTGTTCTAATTTAAAGTAATATGGACATCCTTTATAGTAACAATATCATATGCGACCTTGAAGTAACGATCTACAGATTTAGCCTGCCTGAAGACTATTTTGCGTTTTCCAAAGATATAGTGATACTCCCGTTAAAAGAAAGAAGAAGCACAGAATACGATTTCTATGCGATTATAAATGCCGACGACACCCTAAAAATAAGAGATAGAAGAACTTTCACCCAAAAACGCATATCAAAAAAATTAAATCTTAAAGAAAAGACAGACCAGGATATAGATTTAAGATACCTTCAGGAGCATTACGAAGAGATCTCAACACTTATTGGTTCTAAAATAGAGAAAACTATGTCCCTAAACAATAGCCTTTACACTTAAAGATAAGAACCATAACTATTTATTCTATCCAGAAGAAATCATCTGTATGCTGAAATCACAGTTGTTCAGGCTGAAAGCAAAAGCATTGAACCACGCAAGGATAAAATCTCCGTGGATGATGCATTTTGATGCGACATCCTGCAACGGCTGCGGCATAGAGATAATTGCATGCCTGACCCCAAAATATGATATAGAACGCTTTGGCATAGTTGAAAAAGGCAACCCGCGCCATTCAGACATCCTTCTTGTAACAGGTGCCGTATCTCACAAGACGAAAGACAGATTAAAGCTCATATATGACCAGATGCCGGAACCTAAGGTAGTCATAGTCATAGGTGTCTGCGGCATATCAAAAGGTATATACCAGGGCTGCTACAATATCATAGGTCCGATAGACAAGGTAATACCTGTCGACATCTATGTGCCCGGGTGCCCGCCAAGACCGACAGCAATAATAGACGGCATCGTCAAAGGCCTCGACCTGTGGAAAGACAAGCTTAAAGAAGAAGACAAGAGAAGAGAGGAATATATGCTGTGATCATCATGGACTGGCTAAAAAAACTGGGAAAAGTCTACAGAACAGACAAAAACGACATCTACATAAAAACAGATGCAAAAAACATAGCCGCCGCGATAAAGACACTAAAGGAAAAAAAGATAGGCCATATCACAGCCATAACGGGAATAGACACGAAAAAAGAGATAGAAATAATATATCATTTCTGGACAGGAAAACAGATGATAAACATAAAGACTGCCATAGACAGGAATCTTCCAAAGATAAAGACAATAACAAAAGATTTTCCGGGAGCGATGCTGTACGAGATGG
>JAGLUQ010000049.1 GCA_023134675.1 Candidatus Aenigmatarchaeota archaeon
ACAACCAATAATACAGGCAGGAACTTGATCATATTTTCAACAGGCAGTCCCGCCATATAATAAAAAGCAACAAACAAAGGCGGCAGCATAACAGATATCACAACAAAACCCAGGAAAAAGCTCCGCACCTTATATTTGTCAAGACGGACTACAACATCATAGAGAAAACCGATAGACAAAGCCAGTATGACCTTTAAGATTCCGGGAAGGCCTCCAAGCAAAGTTGTAGGGATGGCAAGAATACCGTAAATGCCCCAGATAGAAGTATTGACCCAGAATTTTTTGACCATCATATTTGTTATGATAATCACTATAGCCTGTATGAATGATGTGACAAGGCCTGATGCAAGAGGGTTTCCTGTTACCGCATTCAACGCAGTCCCGACTATAAGGGACAGGCTGAACATTAATGCGCCCATAAGTCCTGCAACAGTGAGTTCTTTTGTTTTAAGCATATATGTTACTAATAGCTGACAACATATATATAGTAATGTTGTTAGTTTTACTAATAACAATATAAAGATATATAGACAAAATATGATTATGGATAGCATTTTAGATAAGCTGAAGAAAGCAGGCCTGTCAGGAAATGAGTCTAAGATATATCTTGAACTTCTCAAGAGAGGCTCCATATCAGCCAGCAGCCTGGCAAAAAAGATGGGTATGGACAGGACATTAGTATATCAGATATTGAATAATCTGATAGATAAAGGTCTTGTGAACTATATCAATAAAGAAAACAGGAGATATTATGAATCTACAAGTCCTGACTGCCTTTTAACAGGAATCAAAGAAAGCGAAAACATTGTGATGTCAGTAATACCTGATCTGAAAAAGATAGAGAGACAGGTTGATGTCGAACAGAAAATAAACATATATGAGGGGAAGAATGGTATAAGATTGCTTATGGAAGACGTCATGCAGTCAGCAGATGTCTGTGTATTTGGAGCATCAGGGAAAAGTTTCGACATCATTCCGTATGATATGCCTTCCCTTATCAGAAAATCTTTGAAGACAGATATGAAAGTAAGGATGATAACAGATAAAGAATTCAAAGGCCATAGCATGACAAAACTGCCAAACATAAGCGTCAGGTATCTTGAAGAGGTAAAAAGCCCAGCCACAACCACAATCTATGGGGATACTGTAGCGATAAATGTCTCAACTGACAAGCCTATCGTAATTTTCATAAAAAACAGGGATATTACAGAAAGCTACAAAAATTATTTTGAGTTCCTGTGGAAAAAGGCAGGGAATGATTAGTTTAGACAGAAAATAGGAAAACCATTGATATCTGGCCGGATAATAGAAACTACCAAAAAAGCAAATACATTTATTCTCCTGTCGCTCATTTATCCCATGGAAAATGCAACAGTCCTTATAGTCGGTGCAGGGGGCAGAGAGAATACCCTTGCAGAAGCTTATCTTGATAGCAAACATGTCAAAAGAGTTATTATAGCTCCTGGAAATGATTTTATCCCATATTCTTTGAAAGAGAGATATCCTGATAAAGAGATCATAATTGAAAAAGACTGCAACCTTAAGGACAGAGATTCTCTTCTGAATATCGCAGAATTCTATAGTCTGGACCTGATAGATATCGCCCCGGAAGGTCCCCTTGAATCAGGCCTGGTAGATGTCCTGGAAGATAGAGGATACAATGTATTCGGGCCGACACAAAAAGCATCAAAGATAGAATCAGATAAGATATGGTCACGTCTTTTCATGGAAAGGCACAACATCCCTTCACCATTATTTGGATTTTTTGATGATACAGATAAAGCAGAAAAATATGTTGAAGACATATATTCAGGAAAAGAAGACAGCCTGCTCTATGTGAAAGCGTCAGGCCTCTGCGGCGGAAAAGGAGCCATAAGAGTAGAAAATATAGAGGAAGCATATACCGCAATCAAACAGATGAAAACTTTCGGAGATTCAGGCAAAAGCTTTGTCATAGAGGAAGGGATAATAGGTGAGGAGTTCTCAGTCTTTGCCATAAGCGACGGCATAAATTATAAGATTCTGGGCTGGGCACAGGACAACAAAACGCTTTATGATAAAGGCAAAGGTCCGAATACAGGCGGCATGGGCTGCCATTCTCCGGCTCTCGTTGCATCAAGCATTATGGATCCGATTGAAGACAACCTGATAGCCCCGGTAATCAAAGGCATGGAAAAAGAAGGCGTACCTTTCAAAGGTATCTTATATCTCGGCGGCATGCTAACCAAAGACGGTGTGAAAGTGATTGAATTCAACGCAAGATTGGGCGACCCCGAGGCCCAGGTAATTCTGCCGGGATTGCAGTGCGATTATTATGAGCTTGTCCAGGCCTGCATCAAAGGTAATCTAAATGATTTCAATCTGAAGACTGACGGCAAGACAAGAGTCTGCGTAGTCGGCGCAGCGAAAGGATACCCTGACAATCCGATAAAAGGCTGCAAGATTACAGGTCTTGATGATGCAGGCATTATGGATGACATCAACATCTATGGCGCAGGGATAGAAGTCAGAAACAATAAATTATATACATCAGGCGGACGAGTATTTAATATTGTTGCAGAAGGGAAAGATATTATTGATGCAGGAAAAAAAGCATATGATGCAATTGCTCGTGTAGATATAGAAGGAAACAATCTTCATTATAGGACTGATATTGGCGGCAGTGATGTTGACAGGATTTTGGCTTGACGCCTTAATAATTCTAATTCACCTCTTACTTTTAATACACATTTATATTATTTACTCAACATTCATTAAATATGTTAAACAGCATTGCAGAACAGTTATTTATTTCTAATCTTGATTTAGTGCCTCTTGAAGGGACAAATTTTTCGTATGAGCTAAAGACTGTGCAGGACACTTATGATCGCTGTACATATTCCCTGATTCTTGTGGAACATCAGGATTATCTGAAAGATAATGTTGAGACATACATGATAATATTTAATCATAATGATATTGAAGCTGATGGTGACCGTGCAGTCATGGATAAAGATGAACTGATGAAAAAAGCACGAAAAGAAGGTTGCCTGAAAAAAATGGATGACCTGCAGAACTGTTGGGATACGATACACAAATTAGATGATGCTGAACAAAAATCAGTGCTTGCCGAATTAGAGACAGAATATACCGAATTGGCATATACAGAGATGACTAAACAAAAAGGGCCTTTCAGGAATTTGGCAGAAACCGTTTTTCTTTCAGTCATGAAGAGAGATAATGATAAGTCAACAGAAGACTCAGAGATATTTGATAGTCTTGCACAGTCATATTATCGCAGGACAGATAAAAGAAAATTCACTCCAGGCATTGGTGGGCATATAGGTCTACCGGGACCAAGGCAAAGCACAAAACTTTGCGATTCTAGAGTTAAGATTAAAGAATACGATTTTATTTATGAGGATGGCACTGCAGAGCCTCGTATTTCAATAGAGGGTGTTTCAGGATATCATGATTATGATACACTGGTAAATAATATCCCAGAAGAAGTTATAACAATAATGAACACAATTCCAAGGATTTCAAAGCAGATACGTGATGATTTTACAGAGATGTACAATGCTTCAAGAAAAGAACTTGCTAGAAAAGAACGCATAGCACAATTTTTATGATCTTACCTAATCACCCAAACAACCCGAAAACCTTCTTCTTGACAACATTCTTCACAGACAGCATCTTCAGCCACCTCTCAGCCTCTGAATACTTCTCAAACAGCTTCTCATCATCTCTAAAAGCTTTATGATGCGAACGGTTCTGGTAATCTGTCTGCTTCGCATCATGCATTATATGCAGCATCTCATGGTACAGGACAAACCCAGTAACAAACCGCGGCACCTTCTCATTGTCAAGAGTCCTGCTGATAAGTATAGCATGCTTTGAAGGATCATAATGCCCGTATTTCCGTACAGTAACCCTTGTCCCCCAGCAGAGAGACGGCATAGATAGCACACCGGAAAAATACTGCTCATTCAGCTCCTCAAAAAGCTCGCAAAGATCATACGCAGAACCTTTAGGGTTATGCCTTGCTTTATGCCCTCTGTCTTTCCTGACCTCACGATGCCTGAGATTCATCTCCTGTGAGTTCACCCACAGCCTGTATACTTTTTGATAAACCTTAGGGCACTCTTTCCGCCGGATCTTTGATATCAGGATATAGGCAAGAGCCGTAAGAACCTTTTCAGGAGCATCAGAAAGCAGGTCGGATATCTTCACCTCCAGGACACCATCCTTCAGACGGATAGTGCTTTTCACCCCTGAATACTTGTAGAATCTTGCAGATACAGAAATATCTTTCCCTGTGATATCCTTGTAAGCATCAGAAAATATTCCGCCGGGCTCAGCCATGCAAAAGTCTTTGTACCGGACCTTAAAATACTTTGCTTAAAACTTAAATATTTGCATTGACATAATCCTATTAGTTTAACATCATTTGGTGGTTAAATTTGAACTACAATTTATGTACCGACTGTGAAGGCGAGATCACACCAATCGATGCTGCTCTTGATGTGCTTGCTAAGCTCCTTCTTAAGAGGGGGATTGTCAATTCTATAGAAGAAGGAGAAATTATATACAAGATAATAAGTGGCTTTGACGATGTAACAGCAGAGCTTGTCCGAGGCACACAATATTCAAATGATCTGATAGAAAAGCTTGAATACACATCAGGAGACACCCTCAGATTAATTCCTGTTTTCTTCAAAGCTCTTGATGTCACAGACAAAGAACTTAAAAACATCTACAAAGAAATAGGAATACTCTACCCCGGCGCCGAAGACGGGGCAAAAGACATCCAAGAACTTCTAGGTACAGAGCTCAACATAATATCCACAAGCTGGGACGGTTTCCTATACAGCATAAATGAAGGTATAGTGCCTAACAAAAATATTTACGGAACCCCTATGGAACTTGATAATGATAAATATACCCTAAATGAAGCAGAGAAAAAAATCATCTTGGATTCATTGAAACAGATAAAACTATTAAATGAGATTGTACTTGATGAATCAATCAAACGCATTGAAGACTTGGATTTAAAATCATATTTAGATTATCTTATCATGAAAGGTATTTTCTTTATAGATTTCGCAAAGATACCGGCCGTCATAGAAATATACAACGATATCCGCCCTATAGGCAGCAAAGAGAAGGCAAAAGCAGTACAAAAAGCCGCAGAAAAGGCAAAAACCCCCCTTGACAAGATAATATGCGTCGGCGACAGCTCAACAGACAAAAACATGCTTGAACTTATCAAAGAAAACGGAGGCATAACCTGGACCCATAACGGCAAGAATTCAATCCTTGACAGCGCAGACTTCAATCTGATGACTGAAAACTATTACATAACAGCACCTCTTGTTGCAATAGCTAACAGTCAGGGCAAAGAAGGATTGATAGAACTGGCCAAAAGCTGGAGCTATAATAATCTGCTGTCTTATCTTAAAGATTCAGTAGATGACGAAATATACAATGAGATGAAAATAAATCTGGATAATATTTTTGTGCAGCAGGAAACCCCATTCTCAACATTCACTTACCTTCCCGGTCTGGATAAAATGCAACTAGAACAATTAAAAGATAAAAATGAGGAAATAAGAAAGAAACTCCGCGGCGAAGCAGCATTAATCCGTTAGATCTTATAAAACTCCTCAAGCTCGCCAGATAGATTTCCGCTCACATATATCTGCGCATCGCGCGGCAGAAGATCCTTGTAAGTGTTCCACAGGAACCTCTTGTCCATAAGCATGATGACGCCCCTGTCAGTCTCAGACCTGATGCATCTTCCTGCCGTCTGCATAACCTTGTTCATCGCAGGATAAGTATACCCGTACTCCCAGCCTTTCTGGAACTTAAAGTCATAATAGTTTATCAATGCCTGGTTCTTTATGTCCGGCTTCTCAAGAGGAAGGCCGACAACGATGACCCCGTTCATAAGCTCTCCGGGAAAATCCACACCTTCGCTGAAGTTTGCGCCGACGACAGCAAAAAGCGCAGCCCCATTACCTTTTTTAGCATAGGATGAAAATCTGTCAAAAAACCTTTTCTTGTCAGTTTTTGTCATATCCCTCCTTTCAGCCATGATCTCCTTATCCACAGTGCTGTGTTCCATAAGGTCATAGATAGAGCCCATCATGCCGTAAGACGGGAAGAAGACACCGATGTTTCCGGGAATATTGTTCATTGCCTTGACAATGTTTCCGGCAATCTTATAGGACTGGTCCTCACTCCTTTCAGTAAACTTGGTAGTCACATCATCCTTTATCAGTATAAGCCTGTTCTCCCTCGGAAAAGGCGAGTCAAGCACAAGACTTTCTGTAGTCTTTTCATCAAGGCCCAAAACATTCATAAACATATCAACAGGAGTTAGAGTCCCTGACATCAGCACCACAGAATGAAGCTTTTCAAAAAGGTCTTTAGTCAGCATGGACGGATCAAGGCAATCATAGCAGACATTAAATCCCGCACTTCCGTCAATATTTCTTTTCGCCCTGACAATCCTTACAAAACCTTCATCTCTCCCGCACCACGTAGTAAGAAATCTGCCGACGCTCTCAATATAAGACACTTTCCTTTCATTTGTAACTATATCGCCCGCTATAAGAAGCTCATTTATGAACTGGTTGAAGTCATCAGATACAGCCTTTACGATCTTTACCAGGAACTCTTTCCTCGCAAGCTTTTCCTCTTCCTTTCCTATATGCTTGATGCAGTAAGACCCTATATCTTTTTTTAGATGCTTAAGGTCATCATAGATATCCCTGAAATTAAACTTCTCAGCCTCCTTTATCGCCTTGTCCATAAGCTCGG
>JAGLUQ010000005.1 GCA_023134675.1 Candidatus Aenigmatarchaeota archaeon
AGTTTTTTCATATCGGAAGACATACTCTCAGTCAACGGCACAACACTGTCCCAAGGATTAACATATCTTCCCCACCCGCCTCCTTTCTCCAAAGACTTTACAGCAGAGTCCTTAATCACCATAAAATCAAAGTCATCGCCAAAGAAAGCACGGCAGGCATCTATGTAATCTCCAATCGCACCAATTGATGTAAAGTTTGCCTCCACCCTGCCATCTACATTATCTATACATTTTAGATAATTTTTTAGATATCCAAGCACACTTTTCTTGATTTTCCCAGGCAGTTCATCTGAATTTTTATTATCTTCAAGAATCTCAAAAAGGTCACTCAGATTATCAAACGGCTTATCTAAATAAGGTATAATAGTATCCTCATATCCTGTATCGCTTATATTGCTGCGTACACCAAGTGCAGTAAACAGGTCAATAACATCTTTCTGTTCAGTTAAACCACTTTTTAATTTCTTAGAAATATATACATCCAAAACAGTTTCCATTGTTTTTGAAAATTCCCCAAAATATTTATAGATATTTCTCAAAGACGGAATGAACAGATGATTATTGTCCGGTATCACAAGAGTGGAAAGATTCATGATCGCAGTATTATACAACTCCTTATTTTTACTCGAATCAAGATCAAAATACTTATCAAAAAAGCTCAGACCCTCAAAAATCTTATCACTAAAACCACTCTCTTTAATCCTCTTTTTTTGAATCTCAAAATATATTATTTTTATAGACCTCTTATCACCAGGCAAAGCAAGAGAACTTTCAAAAAAATCATCCAAAACCTGTTTTTTTTGATTATCTATCACATCAACAGATTCCTCGTAGATTGCTTCTTTAAGTTTCTCATAGTTTTTCTTATCCCGTTCATCATTAAAATGAAGCCAGTCCATAAACTCATATACATAGATTGAACCGTAAGTTTCACTTTCGGGCTTATTTCTGCCAAGAGTTGTAGAACAGTGAGATTTTATAATATCATAAAGATCAAAACTATCTTCACCGACAGTTACATTCCAGCCTTCATCCGAAGCAGAAGAATTGATATCATCATCATCCGAAGAGTAAGGCTTGACAGCACTAAACATCCCTGATTTTAATGCTGCATCAACAAGTGCTTCTTTTTGCTCAGGATCAAGATATTGAGCAATATTATATCCGCCTGCATCATAAAAGCTGGCAACAGAAGAACCAAGAGTATAGATAATAGATTCATCAATCATATCAACATAAGGTCTGTCCATACCATCAGAAACAAGAAAAAGTTCATCAACAGTATTTTTAAAAGCCCAAATTATTGAATCAATATTCTCAGATTTCACAATATCACCAATTTTATGATTTCGAAACATCAACACCATAATAGCCCTGAGCATTTATCAAAGATTTTGGTAAATTACATTTCATCTTAGCATTCCAGAAAGAAAGACCATCAGAATTACCCCATTCAAGCTCAGACTGAACCCGATCAACAACTGCATCTCTAAAATGTTGCTTAGCCTTATGCTCATTTTTATCCCCGCCCAGAGCCAGATTCCCAGTTAGATTAACACCCAATTGTCCTTTCATATAATCAACAGCCACACCGATAGCATCCCAGTCAACCAGATAATCTCTTAAAGTACGGGAAGTGGCAATAACATCAGTATCTAATCGTTTATCTACAGAACCAACAAAAGCATCTATAAGCTTATATTTTGTAGAATCTCCAAGAACAGATTCGCATACACCCATATAATTATTCAAAACACCATTAGACCCAGCATCATAGTTTTCAAGCATAGAAGCAAATAGTTCAGTCATTTTATCTGCAAAAGTTGTACCATCCTTAAAAGTCATAGGTTTATCAAGACCGCCATTCAGGTCAGCCTTCTTCTCATTGACCAAATCCAGAATAGAATCAAAAGTCCTGCACTCCGCCGCACTTTGCAAAAAGCTGACAACATCATCAGATCCTTTCTTTTTACCTTTCTTTTTATCGCTTAACAGACGATAAGCTTCATTTGCAACAAGCATGTCAACAACATCTTCTGACTTCATAGCATCATATGAAAAAATATTATAAACGTGAGAGACAATATCCTTCTTGAATCCTGCCGGCATCTTTTCAAAAAAGACATATGACTTCATAGCCTCAACAAAAAAATCACTATACAAAGGACCGTGCCCTTCAGAACGAAAAAGAGAGTCTAATAATTCACACTCACTTCCGCCAGTATTTCCCATACTCATAAACAATCACTTTCAAAACACATTTAAACTAACAATTCATACAGTTAAGTGATAACAATAACATATAAAACCTTATAAATCTTCCCAAAAGTATAGAAACACCAAATCTTTTTAAAAATTACCGCCACCAATTACTGTAAACAATGCAGTCCCGTGGTGTAGCGGCCAATCATTCCGGTCTTTGGAACCGGGTACCCAGGTTCAAATTTCGAAAATCAGGAGATTTCCTATATTTCCAGACTTCGTCTGAAAATCCTGGCGGGACTATCTTCTCCCTCTTATAACCTCAAAATCTTCCCAAAAAGAGTCCTTCTGGAAACAATCGCCTTTGACGGACATATCTCGCCGCAGCAGTAGCACCTTATACATTTATTATAGTCAATCACAGGCCTCTTAAGACCCTTGGCAATCGCATCAGCCGGACAGTTCTCAACACACCTGTTGCAGTTGATGCATTCCACAGATATGACCGGCCGCGAAGACACATATTTTTTCACCAGCGACATCACACCACCAAGCTTAAGTCCGCCCGCCTTCTTGAAATCCTTCACTCTCAACTTGCCCGGATCAATATTAGATATCAGGTTAAGGTTATTGACATTGACATCAAGACCGTGCTCAGAATGCTCAACATCCAAAGTACCGACTTCATTATACTTGAAGCCGAGAAGATCTGAAACAAAAAAATCAAGATACGGCGCACTCTCAGACGCCGCGATAAAACCAAGCTTTCGCGGGGACCCGGCACTGGGCCCGTTGCCTTCCATCCCCACCACACAATCCATCAGGTTAAAGGACGGCTTCACAGCATTGGCAAGAGACACAATCATTCTTGAAAAAGAATACCTGTTCGGATACTTAAGATGATACTTACTTTTCTTCATCCCGCAGACAAGACCGAAAAGGTTCTTCTGCGCCCCGGTAAAACCTATAAGCCCGTGCGTCTTTGCTTTAGGCAGATTTACAAGATAATCAAAATCATCAATGCCTTTATAGACAGATATAGGACCGGATAAAGTATCAATCTCTTTGGCCTCATCAAAATTGACGACATCAATGCCTTCTTCCTCACACACAGGAAGAATGCCGCAGGTGTCAAGCGCTTTCCTCAGGTTACCGAATGCTGGGCTGTCACCCAAAGATACTTTGCATCCGATTTCCTTAAAAACTCTTGCCACGGCACGGACAACTTCAGGATTGGTAGTCACCACATCTTCTGAAGACCTGCCGATAAGTATGTTTGGCTTAAGAAGAACAGATGACCCTTTCTTCACATTCCTGGCAAAATCTTTCATGCAGAAATTGACAGCCTTGTCAACATCAGCAACAGAATAATCATTGCACTGCGAAACATATATTTTCTGCATACCAAATAATTAAGTAGTATATATTATATAATATTAAAAGAATCAAGACGACCCCATCAATTCAACCTGCAGCAAAAGCCCTTCTTTAAGCTCACCCATTGAAGGATTTTCAAGAATCTCCATATACAGGACATCAGGATCAACATCCCAAAAAAGCCTGACTTTCAGGCTTCCGGAAAATTTATACTCACCAATATCATCAATCCTGCCGCCATCCGCATCCTTAATATCTTTTACATAAAGAGTGTCCTTGTTGACATTCACAAAAGACTCATCACTCATGTAATTTATCCGTCCTATAGCTTCCTTGTTTACACCATTATAAGAAGGCCTGAACGGAAGCACAAGATGTATATTTTTAGAATCCACAAATTCAGCAAGGGTTGCATCAGTATCAGATATCACGTCATCCATAATGTCACCACTACAGATATATGAAATCTAAAATTTATAAATCAACTTAAAATAAAGAAAAGAAACTAAAAAAGAAAAAAAGAGAGAAAAAACCCTCATCCCAGGTAATCAAGAGCTTCATCATCTTTGACCTTGGACTTCTCTACCTTCTTGCTATACGAAGCTATCTCTTCCTTGGTCACTGTAGGTTTTATCTTGGACAGGATCTCATCAAAATCAGCCTTAGTAACAGTCTTGGACTTGATGTCTTTCCGAAGGGCAGTCAACGCAGCCTCACGGCAGACAGACTCTATATCAGCACCCACAAAGTTCTCAGTCTTTGCCACAAGCTCTGACACTTTCACATCTTTTGCTATAGGCATCCTGGATAGATAGACATCAAATATCTTCTTCCTTGAATCCTTGTCAGGTACAGGTATGTAAATATGCCTGTCAAAACGGCCGGGACGAAGCACACCGGAATCTATTATATCAGGCCTGTTGGTAGCCGCAATCACGACGACACCTTCAAGCCCTTCAAGCCCGTCCATCTCAGTCAGGAGCTGGTTCACAACACGGTCTGTGACACCCGAGTCCATACCATGACCCCTTTTAGGAGCGATTGCATCAATCTCATCTATGAACACGATTGATGGCGCAACCTGCCTTGCCCTTTTGAACACTTCACGGATAGCTTTCTCGCTCTCCCCTACATACTTATTGAACACTTCAGGCCCTTTAATAGAAATGAAATTAGTGCTGCTCTTGTTAGCCACAGCTTTCGCAATAAGTGTCTTGCCTGTACCCGGAAGCCCGTACAGTAAAATACCTCGCGGAGGCCTGATACCCATCGTCTTAAATGCTTCAGGATTTTTGAGAGGCCATTCTATCGTCTCAATAAGCCTCTTCTTGACTTCCTCAAGCCCTCCTATATCTTCCCACTGGACTTTAGGTATCTCCACTGCAACCTCTCTCATAGCTGACGGCTCAACAGCAAGAAGTCCATTGTTGAAATCTGATTTATTTACCTCAAGCTTCTCAATAACCTTAGGGTCTATCTCATCCTCTTTCAGGTTTATTTCAGGAAGCACCCTACGAAGCGAACTCATAGCAGCCTCTTTTGCAAGTGCATTGAGATCAGCACCGACATAGCCGTAAGTGACATCAGCAATCTTTGCAAGATTGACATCTTTTGCTATAGGCATGTTCCTCGTATGTATCTGGAGTATCTCTTTCCTACCGTCTCTTGTAGGCACGCCTATCTCAATCTCACGGTCAAACCTGCCTCCTCGACGAAGAGCAGGATCAAGTGAATTCACAAGATTGGTCGCAGCGATGACTATGACCTGCCCTCGGCCCTTAAGACCGTCCATCAGGGAAAGAAGCTGTGCCACGACACGTCTCTCAACCTCGCCGCTGTTCTCCCTTTTAGGCGCAAGGGAATCTATCTCATCAATAAATATGATAGACGGCGCATTATCTTCAGCTTCCTTGAATATCTTTCTCACATTCTCCTCGCTCTCGCCATAGAACTTGCTCATGACCTCAGGCCCTGCAATTGAATAGAAATTGGCGCCGGATTCAGATGCCACAGCTCGCGCAAGAAGCGTCTTCCCTGTACCCGGAGGACCATACAGAAGAACACCTTTTGGCGGATCTATACCAAGCTTCTGAAAAAGCTCAGGATGCTTCATCGGAAGCTCAATCATCTCGCGGACTTTCTTGACCTCTTCCTGCAGGCCGCCTATATCTTCATAGGTCATGCTGACAGCGCCTTCCTCAAGTACTTCAACAGCTTTGGGAAGAACCTTTATCTCAGTCTGGTCTGTAATTTTCACAATCCCTTTCGGGTTTGATTCAGCCACTATGAATTTCAGCTCAGAAAATCCGAAACCCCCAAGCATGTTACCCATATCAACATCCATACCGAAAAGGTTGCCTATATCCGGCTGCCTTGTCCGGACCCTGATTGAAGGCGAGACCAGGTCTCCTTTGGTCACAACCCTTCCTATAAGCACATTTTTTGCCTGGCTCGGAGCAATCTTGATATTCTCCATCTCTTTATCGGCAGGGGCGACAGACACTGTCTTTGCCTCCTTTATCTCTGCCTTTCGCAATATGACCATCTCACCGATGCCTGTACCGGCATTCCTTCTCGTATAGCCGTCCATCCTTATTATCTTCAGGCCTGCATCTGAAGGATATGGCCTTAGCACTATAGCACCTGTCCTTCTCTTACCCTCAATCTCACACACATCGCCCTCTCTCATGCCAAGGCGATGAAGTATCTGTGTATCAAGCCTGACAATGCCCATGCCTATGTCTCTCTGCGCATTTGACGGCATCTCGCCCACACGCAGCTGCTCTTCCTTAACACTCTTCATATCTTTTCCGTCCATACAAAGCCACCATAAACCAAGTCAATCCATTACATCATTCTTCTTGAGCAGTCTTGCCTGCTCAGGCGTCAGGAGCACTTCAAAGATGTTGTACTCAACCTTCCTTCTCCATGCATCCATATATTCCTTTATCCTCAGCATATTACTGCATGAGATTATAAAAAGGCTCTTGTCCACCTTGACAAAAGGCATCTCATCTAAAAGCCCGTCCTTGTAGTACTCATACTCACCGTAGCTTTTCCTTATCTTCTGCCTCCAGCCGTAAAGGCCGCGATAGAACTTGTTCCTCTCATAGTCAGAGTCAAACATATTGCTCCGGACCGAGAATGTCACAAGCACGGCTTTCCTGATTGCCATATATCTTTAATCGCATCAAAACAATATAAATGTTTTGTTTAACAGAACCTAATAATATATGCTAACATTTATAAATGTTTTGTTTAAGTAGACTAAACAGAAGATGTTAAAAAATGAAAATACAAAAAGATTTATAATACTCATAAACATTAAAAAATAAAAACTGCGATTTTTATGGAATGTGACGAACTTTTAAAATCATATAAGAGAAACAAAGGTCCTGTAGATTTTTTTATCAAAGATATAATAGATCTTTATGAAAAAGAAGGGAAGATTGTTGAAAGTGTAGGATATGATGACCGGTCTCTGTTGATATATCAGCTGCATATTGATATCGAAACTCTTACACCATTGATTTTTGATAAGAATTTCAAGGATTATTATAAAAAAGCGGTTGATAAGAACACAATATATACAACATTCGCCTGGAATGCATGTCTTAAAGACACAGATATCTTCAACGCAGAAGAAGTAGCAGAAATCCTTACGCATATCCTCGGATTTTCTGATATATCAAAGCTCGGAGAACTAAAAAATCCTGAAACGATTGCATCTAAAGTCTTTCCGAATTACGAGCCATAAAAAACACCCCCGATCAAAGCCACCATACATAATATACAAAAGAAATCCAAACATCTGTCATGGTAAACATATTCAGATCTGTGAAGCAGGATAAAGCCCGGGATAGAATTAAAAGATTTTCCGACCAATACGATGACATGGACAATCCTTCAAAAAAACTCCCTTTTGCCTCAGAGACAATAAACGAATTCTTCGCAGGCGGTCTTGAGCCCGGCGTCATCACAAACATCTACGGCGAGGCAGGCGCGGCAAAGACATCCTTCGCCCTTGAGGCAGCAAAGTCATGCATAACAAAAGGCAAGAAAGTCATATTCGTAGACACCGAAGGCGGCTTCTCGGTAGAAAGGTTCTGCCAAATGAATGAGAAAGAAAAGCTCAACATGGTCCAGCTCATAGAGCCAAAGACATTCAAAGAACAGGACACAGCCATAAGCGCGATTGAGGAAAAGCTAAAAAAAGAAGACATAGGCCTCATAATCATAGACTCTCTTGTCGCCCTCTACCGCCTTGAACTACACAACGGCGAGGCGCAGTCAGTAAACAGGACTTTGAGCAGACAGATGGCAACACTGGTAAGGCTTGCAAAAGAGCATGACATACCGGTCATCGCCACAAATCAGGTCTATTCAGACTTTGAGACAGGAAACCTGGAGCTTGTCGGCGGCGACATACCCAAGTACTCATCCAAGTGCCTTGTCCTACTTGAAAAGCAGGAATGGGGCAAGAGAAAGATGACAATGATCAAGCACAGGTCTCTTCCGGAAGGTCGCCAGGCAGTCTTTGAGATAAAGAACGAAGGCCTCACTGACAGCAGGAAGAAGCTGGGAATATTCTGAACAAACAAAAAAATAATCACGAAAACATATTAAAAAACAAAAAGAATTTAAGAATACACAACATATTTCTTATATGAGAATCAGACCAGTGCCCTTCAAGGAACAAGAATATAATAGATCAGATGAATCTGACAGAGAATGGCTATACACCCAACCGGTTGACTTCATAAATTTAGAAAAGCTTCTGAAAGATGAAAAAATAATTGAAGAAATTGATAATATCAACCCATTTTCTACCTGGGATCATTATCGTAATTGGAATAATGATAATTCAAAAAGAAAAATATCCTCTATTTATGTTAAACACAACAGAAATATAATAAAAGGTATAAATGAAAAAACAGAGAAAGCTTTTTTCACTTATGCACAGGATTATAATATCAAAGAAATTAAAATCAACTCAATTAATTACCCTAAATCTATAGAAAAGTATGAATTATTATCTGAATCTGAAGAATTTAAAGACTTGCTGACACGATTTGATATTGAATACGTGAAATATTTAAATTTCAACACATTCAAAAAAACAATAAAGATAGAAGATGACACAAAAATATCATACGTAAAAGAAGCTATTGACAATATCCTTAGCTTAATCAATTTCATCGACAACAGCATCGAAAGGATAGAAGCACCGGATAAAAAAATAATCAAAGAAGAATACGATAAAGCAAAAAACAACATCTAAAACCCTTTCAAAAACTCAACCTCTTTCTCAATAAGTCCCATATCCCTATCACCATTCTCAATAACAAGCGGCTTGTCAATCCCGGACAAAAACTTAAAATTCTCTATCCTGTCCCCTTTCAAAACATGCAGAGGCATATGAGCACCCCCGACAAGATGAGATACATGCAGCTCACCAATCCTGTCACCCAACTCAGAAACAAACCCTGAAAGATTAGATGATGATATAGACTCGGCATGCGCAACATCAAGGCACAGCCCGAAATCATGCGCATCAAGAATCTTCCTGAACTCCTGCCATGTCTGAAACCTGTCCTTCCTGAAATCCATATTCTCAATCAGGACATTCATGCCACGGCCAGAAAGAATAGAAAAATCAGGAACATCAGCAGGATGAAACACGATCCGTCTGGCACCCAAAGACATATACACTTCCCTCAGATCCGAAAGCATCTTCTCAGTCTCATCATCATCACCATAAGCAATATTAAAAAAAGGCGCATGAATACTTACTTCAGAAAATTTCCGGACAGAATCGCAGGCCAAAGACGACCCAAGAAGCGATGACACACTCTCTGGCTCCCTCAAAAAGACCTCAATGCCTGAGACCTTATGGCAAAACATTTTAGCATGCAAAGGACAGTCCGGACCTTCAAAAAATATCCTGCTGCCTCCGCCGCCGATAAATACAGACTTCATAATAAACATATATCAGGAAAAACTTAAAAACATAAAAAACTTTCTACCGGCACAACCGGCAAGCCACCATCATCAAGGTTTTTAAATATAGAGCAGCTTTTATACCTTATGGAAGACAAAGCCGAAGACAAAGACACAGCCTTGATTGAAGATATAGCAAAAAAATCAGGCATAAAAAAAGAAGATATTGAAAAGAAGATAGAAGAGAAGGAAAAGGAATTTGAAGGCCTCGTCTCAAGAGAAGGCGCAATATACATAATAGGAAAAGAGCTTGGTATAGACATGCCAAAACCAAAAGCAGAAAGCCTCAATATAAAGAACATAGTGTCCAACATGCGCCAGATAAACATTGTAGCAAAAATCATCTTCATATCTCCTGCAAGAGAATTCAGCAAAAGTGAAAAGAAAGGAAAGGTCATCAACATAACATTAGGCGACGATTCAGGAACTATAACCATGTCTGTCTGGAATGAAGACACAGAAAATATAAAAGACCTAGCAGCAGGCGATGTCATCATGCTGAAAAACGGCTACTCAAAAGACGGCTATCTCGGCAAGACAGAACTTGTCTTCAATTCAAGAAGCAGTATAGAAAGATCAGACGAGATGATAGATATAGCTGTACAGGAAACACCAAAAAATCAACAGGCAGGAAATAATGCAAGAAAAGCAGTATCTCTTAAATCCGCAAAAGAATTTGACCTTGTCATCACAAAAGGATGCCTTGCAGAAGTATATGAAAAAAAGATAGTCCATGATCTCTGCCCTAAATGCAGGAAAAAAACAGGTGAAAACAGCACATGCGCACAGCACGGCAAAGTGAAGCCTGAAAAGTTCCTCATAATATCAGGCATTGTAGATGATGGATACAGTAGGATGGACGCAGTATTCTTCAACAGCGCAGTGGAGAACCTGATGCAAAAAAACAGCGCAGAGATAGAGAAAGAGATAGAGGGCAGGACAACAGGCCAGTTTCTGAGAGATGAAAACATTCTCGCAAAAGACCATATGATAGAAGGCATCGTAAAAAAGAACAGGATGACCGGCACAGAAGAGTTACATGTACGGGTGGTCAAACAGCTTAATATTGAGACAGAGATAAAGACAATGATAAAGGACGCAGAGGTGTAGATATGACAGGACTCAAAGATTTACCGGGTGTAGGACCAAAGACAGTTGAAAAACTGGAAGATGCAGGATACGCAGAGATGATGTCTCTTGCCACAGCAAGCAGCGGAATCATAGCAGCAGTGGCAGACGTGGGAGAAGGTACGGCAGCGAAAATAATAAATGCGGCAAGAGATGCGCTGGATATGGGTTTTGAGAACGGCCTCAAAGCTCTTGAAAGAAGAAAGCTGGTAAAAAAAATCACGACCGGCTCAAAAACTCTTGACAACCTTCTTGGAGGAGGGCTTGAGACACAGGCAATAACAGAATGCTACGGTGCTTTCGGCTCATCAAAGACACAGATTGCCCATCAGATTGCAGTCAATGTGCAGGTACCGGAAAAAGAAGGAGGCCTGGGTGGATCTGTATTATTTATAGACACAGAGAACACATTTCGCCCTGAAAGAATACAGCAGATGTCAGAAGCCATGGGTATGGACACAAAGAAAGTGCTTGAACACATATACATAGCAAGGGCATACAACTCAGACCACCAGATGATACTTGCCGAAAAAGCGAAAGACATCATGAAAGAGAAAAACATAAAACTTGTAATAGTCGACTCTCTCATGGCCCATTTCAGATCAGACTATGTAGGAAGAGGAACCCTGTCAGACCGTCAGCAGAAACTGAACAGGCATATGCACGAGCTCCAGAAACTTGGAGACACCTATAACGCAGCCATATATGTCACAAACCAGGTCATGTCAAAGCCAAACGTACTTTTCGGCGACCCGACAGAAGCTATAGGCGGACATATTGTAGGCCATACATCAACATTCAGGATATACTTAAGAAAAAGCAGGCAGAACCTGAGAGTGGCAAAGCTTGTAGACAGCCCTCACCTGCCCGAAGGCGAAGCAATATTCTGTGTGACAAGTGAAGGGATAAAAGATCAATAAAAAAAGAAAAGATCAAAAGATCTCTTTTTCAGTCACTATAATAAAATCGCCCACAGACTTAACTGCAGAGAACGGTATCAAAAACCTTCCCTGTTCATCTTCCTGCAGCTGAAGCTCTGCTGTATGCTTAGTCGGCTGCGACAGAAGAAGATTCATAAGCTCTCCTGTCTCAGAGATAAAGGTAAGATCTGCAACTTCTCCAAACTTTCTGCCAGTCTGCTCGCTTACGATAGTCTTACCCACAACATCATGCACTCTAACATTTGTATCCATGTATATCACCATTATATTTAATCTTGCTCTTGAAAGTTTATAAAATTATTGAACATTTCATGAAAGTCTCATGCATTCACAGTCACACTCTTAAGTTTTGGTGAAATCTTATACATGAACGCTTTTCCTGATTTTTCCCTGACGACAAGATCCATATCACAGAGCCGTTTAAGTATATTGTTCACAGACCTCAGAGCATGCCCGTGCGACATGTAATCTGTAATATCAATCTTGTTTATCACCTGAGCAGGCGTGCAGGAGCCGGATGAAAGTATATCGATTATAGCCTGCTGCTTATCTGTAAGTTTCTCAAGATTGCTGTTCACCTCATCCACCGCATTGGACTCAGGAGTATTGTCAAAATAAGAACTGTCAATAATTGAAGAGTTCCTTTCCATTGCCTTGTGTATCATCGAATTGCACAGCTTGAGTATCTCACGCGGAAAACCCCCTGTCACCTTATAGATATCAAGAATTGCATCCATAGTGAAAGGCTCAAGGCCTGTACCGCCGACATAAGATATCCTCTTCTTCACGAGATTGATTGAATCATCTTTTGAAAGCGCTTTCAGCTCAACCTCTGAAGATATCCTCTGGGCAAGAGTCTCAAGAGTCTCAAGATAATCTGACTTGAGCTTTGGAAGCCCTGCAAGAACCAGAGACATGCCTAATATCTGATCAGAAAGAGACCTTAACCATTCAAGGACATGAACTTTTGTCTCGTGCGCCTCATCAACAAGAAGCACAACTTTCTTTCCCTTGTTCCTTTCATTGAAGACATCAGAAAGGTTGTAGAGGTTCACGCCGTTCAGACGAAGCATACTATGCATAAATGTCGGCTTAAGATACACTGACTTAAAGATATCAACAAGCTCTTTTTCATCAAGCGGTGGCTTGGGAAGATATATGACATCATACTTGTCGCACAGCCATCTGAGAAACATTGTCTTGCCTGCACCTGTAGGTCCTGTTATAAGTATAAATTTCTGGCCTTCATCAATAGCCTGTATAATCTCCTTGACTTCACGGGAATATCCTACAAAAAGAGATGGCTGAATCTCAAGAGTGAAAGGGTTTCCTGACCAGTTGAACTGTGAGAACCAATTATTGTCGTTCATTTCCGTGTTCATGTGAAATCCCTACATTAATGTGAAGTATGATGTGAAGCCAGACCCGAACTATAATTTACACAAAAAGAATATAAATGTAACTGTCTCTGAAGATATATCATGAGATGTTTCATAAGCGCAGAACTTCCTGAAAATATTAAAAAACAGATTGAAGACATGCAGAAATGCTTCGGCGTGAACAAGAACATAAAGTTCACAAGCAAAAATAACATACATATTACATTAAAGTTCCTGGGAAATATTGATAGCAATACAGTAAAAGACATAGAATACGCTCTTGAAAAAAGACTGGCAGACATAAAAGCACCAAGAATATCAATTGAAGGTCTTGATACGTTTCCTGACCAAAAGTATATCAGAGGTGTATGGCTCAAACTAACTTCACGTGAATTAAAAAATATAAAAGAAGATATAGATAATATAGATGAGATGAAAAGATGCATGCAGGATACATACAAGACATACAGGATACATGCAACGCTTTTCAGGATAGGAAAAATAGACAGCAAGACACGAGAAAATATAATCAGAGAGATAGAAGATATGAACCTAAAAATGAAAAAAATATCTTTTAGTATAGACAGGATAGATCTCAAGATAAGTGAACTGAAAGAAGGCGGACCTGTATACACAACCCTAAAGAGTTATCACATGAAAAATGACAACTGACAGCAGACACCAAGATATATCATAGTACATGAACAAGGAACATCATGTTCAAAAACAAAACTATAACTTCACGTGAACTGAAAAAGATAAGCCTTATGATATCTATTATCGGCATGATCATCCTATCTTATTCTGCAGACACATATTATCCCGAACAGAAGAACATAAACGATATTGATGAAGACCTCCAGGGACAGTATATCCTTGTATGCGGCATCGTAAAAGATTTAAGGCAGGCAGGCAAGAACACATTCATGCAGATTGAAGACAAAGACAAGTCAATAGACATCGTATTCTTCGAGAAAATCGACAGCATAAAAGATAATAGCGAGATATGCATAAAAGGCGTTGTCGGAATATACAAAGGAAAAGTCGAGAT
Source organism: Candidatus Aenigmatarchaeota archaeon (assembly GCA_023134675.1). Taxonomy (GTDB): domain Archaea; phylum EX4484-52; class EX4484-52; order EX4484-52; family GLR71; genus GLR71. The sequence goes on from JAGLUQ010000005.1 coordinate 14,079, forward strand.
CTTAGGTAAAAGCATAGCTTGACAAAAGAATAATTTAAGAAAAAGAAAAAAGGAAAAGGAATTATTTCCTTGACTTTGCTATATCATGTATAGCTTTCAAAGAAACAACCAATGCTGAAGAAGACACGAAAAGTGATACGTATTTAATCATATCAACAAGATATGCGCCTATGACAGGCAACTCTTCAAGACCGCCCTTCATAACAATCAGCAAAGCGATTGCTGCTATAAGGAACGGTTTAACTTCTTCATCCGTAATATTCAGGAATCCCACGATAAGACCGAAAATAGTCAATATCAAAGGTGCCATCACCGCTGTTGCGGCCGGCACATCTCCAGGAAGTCCTGCAATCACTGCAAGAGCAATACCAAGGAAAAAAGCAAAAGCGCCCACTTTTTCCGCATGCTTGAAATCAGCTATAGATTTTGATTTAGCCATATAAAAGCCTCCATTTTATACCTAATTTTAGGTAGTTTTATTTATATTACAGAGTATATATAGTTTTCGGTTTTTGATAAAAAAATCATGAAAAACCGATACGCGTCTTGACAGCGACACCATCTCTGAAATCCATCATCTCATCATAGTTCAGAAGGCAACGGCCCGTACCGACAAGCTTATCTGATGAATCAACAATAAGCACCTCATCATACGGCCTTATCTCTCTGTCAGCATCAATGACAAACCGCGAGAAGACGCTTTTCCCTTCCATAATAAAAGGTACAGCATCATCTGATACCACAACCCTGTATGACGGCTTCTTAAGCGCATCTTTCAGTCTCTCAGCACCCAGCCTGGCCGGCACAAACATGCCGTCTTCAGCACGGATAGTGCCAAGAATCTCTTTGCCGACATAGATCCTGCGAAGGCGGCCCGTCTTTCTGGAGACTTCAAGCTTTATATCACCATAAAGAATCTTTTCAGCCCCACCACCATACTGATACATAAGAACAGAACGTGCCTCAAGAAGATGATCATGCGGCTCTTTCTCATAATCATCAAGATCTTTGGCATCCTTGTATTTTGATATGATATGAAGCGACTTGTAATGCTGGCGATAAGATGATATGTACTTGTTAAGGGAATCATCAGCTCCGGGATGGATTTCCTTGGATGCAGTTGCAGGTACAATTGTCTGCCCGAAAGGATATATGTTCAATATATCTGAAGGGACCACACCATACAAAGATTCTCTCACAATGAAATGTATATTGTCTGTAGACTTGGCAAACCGGTCAAAAGAACGCACAAGATATCCCTTGCGTCCTTTAGGTGGAACATATCTTTCATGCAGCCTTTTTCTTGCCCTGTGTACTGCAGGCCTCATGACAGACTCTGTTCCGGTATAGAAAAACGCACTCCCCTTAGTCACAGGATCATATTTTTCAATAAAATCCGAATAATCCTTGTTCCGGAGAAGATGTACATAAGCATCAAGAAGTGCAGGATGCGCCCTTACTCTTTGCTCCACAAGCTCAAAAAGCGCACCATCCATGATTGCCTGCCGTATAGTCCTTATCTCTCCAAATGTTACATAAAGATTATGCATAGCAATGCTCCTCTTGTCCATATCAGATGGTTTCTTCCCGGAACATGCAGGACAGCTGCACGGAAGCTCATGCATGTCATCAATCTTGAATGTCCCCCTCACAGTCATATACCTCTTGTCTTCAGCATAGAGCGCATACGCAGCGGAATCAAAAAGATCGACACCTGCAAGGACAAGAAGAGAGAACAGCATAGGATGCCCGCAACCGAAAGCATGGACTGGCCTGCCCGGAGGAAGATTCATCTTGACTGTCATGACTGTATCAATAAGGCGAGAGAACTCATATCGTTCCATAAGAGGTACAATACCTCCTATCGCAAACACATCAGCCCCGCTCTTTCCGACAGATAAGCTTGCTTTCTCCCTAAGATCAATAAATCTTCCGCCCTGGACAGGTCCTGCAAGAAGCTGCTCAGAGACAGACAGTCTTGCCTCAGATATCCGCTTTGATGTCTCCTCCAGTTTATGGACTGCCGTCTCCCTGTTATCTTTAG
>JAGLUQ010000050.1 GCA_023134675.1 Candidatus Aenigmatarchaeota archaeon
GTGATAAATATGAAATACAAGATACGAGGCACTGTGATGCAGGTCGTAGACATGGAGCTCAATGACGGCGAATCAGTATTTACTGAGAAGGGCGGCATGTCCTGGATGAGCCCTAATGTAGAAATGAATACAAATGCGAGAGGCGGGGTGATGAAAGGCCTTGGCAGGATGTTTGGCGGCGAGTCCATGTTCATGAACACTTACACAAGCACAGGCGGTCCGGCAACAATATCGTTCTCATCAGAATTCCCGGGAAAGATAGTCCCTATGTCTCTCAAAGAAGGCCAGAGCCTTATCTGCCAGAAAGACTCATTCATGGTCGCTGAAAACTCTATCAACCTCAGTATAGAGTTCCAGAAAAAGCTGGGCGCAGCAATCTTCGGTGGCGAGGGATTTATCATGCAGAGAGTCACAGGTCCGGGAACTGCTTTCCTTGAGATTGCAGGCGAACTGACAGAGTATAATCTTACTGATGGCCAGATGCTGAAAATCGACCCCGGCCACATAGCATTCTTTGAGCCTACAGTGACATATGACCTGAGCAGGGTGAAAGGCCTGAAAAATATATTCCTGGGCGGAGAAGGCCTGTTCCTTGCCACATTGAAAGGTCCGGGAAAGATATGGCTCCAGAGCATGCCATTGTCAACCCTGGCAAAAAAGCTTTCAGTCTATATGGTGAAAAAATCGTTAATCAAGACCTGATGAATAGCCACAGATAAAAATGGTTAAATCACCATTTTTTTCCCACCCACCTTTATAAAGCTCAGCAATCATAATCTGTTTAATACTTAACAAGGTCGATAATGATGAAAGGTGAATGTTTTCATAAAAGGTGAATACCTTCATAGGAGACTCAGCCAGTTCTAAGATTATAACAACCGTCGACCGCAAGGGAAGAGCAATTATTCCCGCATCAATAAGGAAAAGATACAGCCTGAGCTCAGGTCTGGTAAGGTTATCTGTTTATAGATACATTTTTGATCGGACGATGGATCCTAAAGGCCGTATTTCCATACCTAAGGCGATAAGAGAAAAGAAAATGTCAGAAGACGCAATAATAGTCATAGACTCAATAATGTCTATTAAAAGAGGTGTATTAAGATGAATAAGAATAAAGGTGAATGTTTTCACAATAGCGCTTTCCAAAGGAGAGCTTGGCAAAAGTATAGAGAAATACCTGCTTGACAGCTACGGCATAAATGTAGATATCGGATCAAAACCGGTCCTCACCCAGGATTATGGCAATATCTGTTTCCGTATAGTCAACTCAAGGGATGCAGCAAAGTATCTTGGACGATTCTGGGACTTTGCAATAACAGGCTACGACAACTATTGGGATGAGTCGCTTTACAGAACAATAGAAGGCATAAAAAACATAAAAATAATAAGCGAGCTAGGGGTAGACAAGGGCAGCATTAAGGTGATTGGCTCACAAGATACAGATATTGAATCGCTTAAAAAATACAATTGGGAAAAGACAATTGTTGCAGTATCAAGCTACTATGAAAATATTGCAAGATGGATAATGGAAATGGAATATCGTTTTAGGGAAAGCAATTACGAAATTCTCACAGTCCTTGGCGCAACAGAAGGCTATGTATCAAGAGGCGAAGCTGACCTTGCTATAGATTCTGTATTCTCTGGAAACAGTGTGGACCGTAACAACTTGAAAGTCGTTGATGATGTGATCGAGACAGAATCAGTCCTATTGTCAACAGGCAGATACAGTTTCAAAGATTTCGATGCCCTGATGCAGGGCAATCAAATATAAATGAGATATGTTAATTATAGGTGTTATCTATGGCAATATACCAGCCCCCGAAAGGCATGAAAGACATCGCTCCTGAAGAGATGGGGCGCAGGAAATGGATATATTCAGTAATCCGGAATGTCCTTGACAGCTACGGCTATACAGAAGTAGCCTCTGTAGAGCTTGAGATGTGGGAGACTCTAGCCGCAAAGGCAGGAGAAGAAAACTTAAACGAGGTCTACGACTTCAAAGACAAAGCAGACAGAAGATTAGCACTCAGATTTGACCTCACCTGCGGCATAGCAAGGATGGTCGCAAACATGCGCTTACCTAAACCGATAAAGATGTATGCGATAGGAAACTCCTGGCGATATGACGCCCCACAGAAAGGCAGGTACAGGTGCTTCACCCAGTGGGATGTTGAGCTTTTCGGTATAGATTCAATAACTGCAGATGCAGAGATAATAGCAGTCTCATCAGAGATTATGAAACAGCTGGGCCTTGATCTTGAGGTCAGGATAAACGACAGGAAGCTTGTGGAAAACATATTTGCTTATCTAAAAATAGATAAGCGACTTTACAGTGATGTCATGCGCACAGTAGACAAGATACCGAAATTATCAAAAGACAACATCCTGGCAGAATTCAAAAAAGCAGGAATATCAAAAGAGCAGGCAGAATCGCTTCTAAAGATCCTCGGGCGGAAAGGAAAAGCCAAAGACCTGATACCCATACTGAAAAAAGAGTTTGAGAGCAATGCAGACATAACCGAGTCTATAAACACTCTTGAAAGTCTTTTCGCAAGCCTTGGAAGTGACAGGAACTATGTCCTTGACCTCAGCATAGTAAGAGGTATAGGATACTATACAGGCATCGTCTTTGAGGCATTTGATAAGAAAGAGCAGAAGCTGGGATCGCTTTTCGCAGGCGGCAGGTTTGACGGCCTGGTCGGTATCTACGGCACAGAAGACATGCCTGCGGTAGGCGTCGGCGGCGGCATGGAACGGCTTATGGAAGTCCTTGAGCAGAATGGATTATTCAATAAGATGCAAAGAACAAAATCTGTATTTATAGCACCGGTAAATGATGCAGTCCGACCTTATGCAAAAAAGATTGCAGCATCTTTCAGGAAAAATGGCTTCGCAGCAGAGATTGATCTGACCGGACGAAATCTCAAGAAACAGTTTGATTATGCCAACAAGAAACAGTTTGACTACATCACTGTCATCGGAGATAAAGAGAAAGAATCAAAGACATTCATGCTAAGAGACATGAAGACCGGCAAAGAGAAGAAAATGAAGTTTTGATTATTTATAGTTCTATAGTTGTCTGATCATCTGGTATATTGAAATTATCAGGCAGATGTTTTTCTGCACCTTTAGCTGATATCTTGTACCAATGCTCAGAGAATGCGATAAGATACACTTTCTTGGCATTGAATTCCTTTATCTTTTTGATAAGGTGTTTTCCGCCCAGATGATCATCATCATCTATATATTTTCCAAGTATGTACTGTCCGTCAATCACAAGGATGTCTGCCTCTTTGCATCTTTCAAGATCATCATCAGATATGCTTTTGATATCCGGGATATATACTATTTTCTTTCCCTTATTTCTTATTATATAGCCTGACATTTTAAGATTTTCAGAATGCTTTATATCTACAGCTTCAACTTCCATTCCGCAGATATCCAACGGCCTGTTAAGTTTCAGAATCTCGCTTTTCAGCTTTATCCATGACATTTTTTTCAGATTATTATATGTATCCTCATTTAAATATACAGTAAACCCACCAAGATCTACCCAGTTAAGCTGTTCAAGTTCTGCAACGCCCCAGAAATGATCGAAATGATAATGTGTAAGGAATACTGCTGTTATCTTCTTGATTCGGCTTTGGATAATCTGCTTTCTGATATCTGGTCCTGCATCAAGGATAATATTCTCCCCCTCATGCTGTATCAGGAGCCCAGGTCTTAGCCGTTCTTTTGATTCCAAGCACCATCTGCAGCTGCAAGTCATCACAGGCATACCTCCTGGGGATCCTGTGCCAAGAAATGTTATTTTCATGTTATCTGCCTTTTCTGAATATTATAATATAGTATTTTGCCGGGATATAATATATAATTTCAGAGTATGCGCGGCATGAAGACCGGCAAAGAGAAGAAAATGACTCATAAACTATAAAATAGAGATTACTGATATAAGTCTCAGTAATATTGCTTTTTCTGTATAATTCATAGGTTTTAAAACTATGCTTGCCGCTTACGTTTTTAGAGGGTTTTACACATTTTGAAAATATTTCTGTCTTTATAATTTCAAACATATTGGACCGAAATAAGCCTTTTGATTTTTTTGAAATATTATAAAAAAAATAATGAATAAAAATCCTGATATTTACAGATAAAAATATGTAAATTTTTAACCTTTTTTTTAACTCTTTATTTGTTAAAAAATAATGTTTTTATCTTCAACAAATATTTACTCATTTTTTCATAAATCCTCTAGAAAAATCACCATATTTTTGAGCTAACAAATATATAGTACCTTTGTACAAGTATACTTTATGTCTGTTTTGACCATGAAAATAAAATAATATGTGTGAATTTTTATGAAAGATCTTTTTGACTTCAACAATTTCTGGCTTATCTGGATCTGCTGTGCCGGCAGCAAGGACGGAACTTCTCTCTTCAGGATACAGAGTACATGGGGTATCAGGACAAATTATCTTTATCATAAGGAAACAAGCCTTAACAAGCCGTTGTTTGAGGCCATGTTGGAGAAAGGGTATCTGAAAAGAGGCAAGAAAGGTTTGGTCTCAGATTTTGAATGGATCCCGTCTTATATTCTTAAACGCCACAAGCTTAAGTCTGATGTGCCAGGATGGTCTCTGAACAGTTTTATTGTTGAGACAATTCCGGATATACACAAGTTCATAAAAGAGTATTCTTCCGTCTTGTTTGACATGGCTTCTATAAAAGGGCTGTACCAGTCAGACCTCAACACAATAAAACGCAACGGCTCAACCATTTTTGACGACATTTTGCTGTATGTTTTCATATCAAACCTTATCCCGTTCTGCAAGCGCTACGAGGCTGACATCGTTATCCGCATGCTTTATACTTTCTTTTCTTTTTCTACAGAGAAAGATTTCTTGAGTTATTTTTATGTTCTTAACAACAAGCTTAAAAGTGATGCAATACCAATTGTGATACCTAATGAAGGCCAGCTTGTAGATGTCTTATGTCCTCTTAATTTTTCAGAAAAAGATAAGGAGTTGAAGTGATTATTATGGTAGATGCATACTGTGTCAAATGCAATGAAACAAAAAAGATAAAGAAACCTAAGTCTGTTACTTTGAAGAATGGAAAGCTTGCAACAGCCGGCGTTTGTCCGACCTGCGGCACAAAATTATATCGTATGGGTCCGTTGTTATAATAGTTCGAATTCTACACGGCTGGAACTGTTTAGCTTTGCTTTCAGAAGTGTACTAGTACCTTTGTACTACTGTTCTATTAAATGTTATATACCTCAATAACTATAATAAAGATATGCGTGTGATATCTGTAGTTTCTGGAAAGGGTGGTGTAGGCAAGACAACCCTTGTCTCAAACTTAGGTATTGTTCTTGCATCAAGATATAACAAGAAAGTAATCCTTATAGACTGCAATATAACAACGCCTCATCTTGGTCTTTATATGGGGATGCATAATCATCCCATAACATTGAATGATCTTGTCAAAGAAGAGTCAGATATATCAGAAGCAGTATATACGCACCCCAGCGGTGCAAAGTTAATACCATCTTCGCTTTCTTTAAAAGACCTTGATGGCCTTGATATGACAAAGCTCAAGAGTATTATTGACCGTATAAAGAAAGAGTACTCTGATACAGATTTTATCATTTTGGATTGCGCCCCGGGTTTTGGTAGGGAAGCTATCGCAGGGATGCGTTCCTGTGATGAGGTAATCTATGTTACAACACCGTATTTTCCTGTTGTGGTTGATATTGTCAAATGCGTGCGGATTGCAGATGACCTTGACCTGAAGAATATCGGTCTTCTTGTCAACATGAAAAAAAATAATAACCACGAGCTTACAACATCTGAGATTGAAAATATAACAGAGCTTCCGGTTATTGCCTCGGTTTCATTGCATAATGATATCTTCAAGAGTCTGCATAATAGGATACCTATCTCTATCGCAAAACCGTACTCTAAGATAAGCAGGCAATTTTCAGGGATTGCCGCACACCTTACTGATGAGGAAATGCCCAAAGACAAGATTCTTAACAGATTTTTTGGTCTGTTTGACAGGTATTGATATAAGATAATGGTTTTTCTATGTCTGAAAATGCTGAACAAAATCCGGTGGCAAATGATGATGAAGACAAAGATAATATGATTTCTAAATTAATCTCTGAAAAAAAAATGATCAAAGAGCGAAATATCCGCCTTGCATCTTTATTGAATATTGTCACAAAAAAGATATCTGACACGAACAATGCTTCATCAAACATAAACATTTCAGGACTTTCAGGAATTGAAGATAATATAACTTTATTGAAAAAACAGATGTCTTCTATTGAGCGCACGTTTGAAAAATCAACAGTAGACACCAAGGTTGATGGTCTGAATAAGGTAATTTCTGATCTTAATACCCGTATGGAATCAATAGAAGGCAGTCTTGCACCAGTCCATCGGCTGGAAGGTATTGAAAACAAGCTAAATGATGTTGAATCCCTTATAAGGTTGCATAAGAGATCCGGTGATAATCCTTTCGGTATGCTGGGCAATGTTGGCTCTAAAGACATATCTGACATGTACAAAGATGTAGATAAGCCTAAACTCTCAGAAGACATAATCAAGCCTAATATTTCAAAAACAGACACAAAAGCAGTTCCTGAAGTACCTAAAGATGAAGTCAAGCCTGATGCATCTGAAGACACAGCCACGACTGATACTCCTGAAACAGAAGCAGACACAGTTCCTGAAGTCCCTGGAGACGAAGTCAAGCCTGATGCATCTGAAGACACAGCCACGACTGATAC
>JAGLUQ010000051.1 GCA_023134675.1 Candidatus Aenigmatarchaeota archaeon
ATATTCAAAAAACCATAATCTGGATCTTGAAGGCTATTATATTATAGGCCTACCTCTGGAAACTGACCTTAACATAACAGTAGGCAACTTCAGGCAGTACTCTCTTGATAATATAGAGATAAATATCACAAATTCAACAGGCACCCTGAGCCGGAACATAACTATACTCGGTCCCGGGATGGAGTCTACGCTGAATTTCTCTTCAGTGTTTTCCGGCTCTGAAAACATAACTGTGCTTATAGATTTCGCGCAGCTTGATTTACCGATTGCTTTCAATACGACACGAAAAGTATTTGAGGTGTTCGAGCTTGAGCTGGGTAAGCAGCAGGACCTTTGGGTAAATCTTGTTGAGAACAGCTGAGATGATAAGATATATTATGGGAAGTATTATGAGATATATTATGAGATATATTATGAGAGATATTATGAGCTGTATTATGAGAAGTATTATGAAATGTATGATAAGAGGCATAATAGATGTATTTAATTAAGAGGCGACAATTAATGTCATAGCCTTTAACTAAGAGCAGGCAATGAGTGATATCAGATGGATAGATGCAAAGCATGCAGGATAAAGGCAGAAAATGCAAAGAAAGGCATCAGCCCTCTCCTTTCAGGTGTCATATTTACAGCTATAATAATAACGACGACATCCATAATTATGGGTGGCATAATACCGTCCTTAAATGATGTCAGGGACACAGTAGTCATTGACAGCATGCAGGAATCTATGAATTATCTGAACCAGTATATAGAGCTTGTTGCTCAGGAAAGTGAGCGTTCACAGAGGGTAGTTCCCCTCTCGTTCAGTAAAGGTACATTCACTATAAATTCAGCAAATACATCTGAAGATGATTATGGTAAATTATATTTTGAGATTGAGACAGATTCTCTGGCAGTATCTCCAAGAGCATCAAGAAAGATAGGTGATATAACTTTCAGCTCAAACACAAATGTCTCTGCCTGCGCAAATACGACAGATTTCACTCTTGAAAATGAGCATCTTATAGTCTACATCAAGCGCTCTGGGAATTCAACAGATCATGTGACTATAAACACATCAAAGCTTTTGAAAAACATACATCTCAAAGACACTTCAAAAACCCTTTTCTCAGGAGTCTCAGATCACGTAAGGTTTAGCATAACAGGCATACCTGAAATGGTAACAGGGTATGTTGATGCAGAAAAGCTTGGAAATGACCTTGGCGCAGCAGAGATTATTGCATATCTCAACTATTCCACAATAAAGTATGAGATACATTTCATACTTGAGTCCGGCACAGATTATGTCAAGATCAGGGTCATAAGCCCTCAGTATTTTGACTGGGTTGAGACCAATGTGGTAAGCACAAATTTCGTGACACCTACATCTGATTTTGACTCTTCAAAAAAACATATAGTGTCCGCAACCGCAGGCACAGTCCTCGCCATTGTATCGGACAATGACGCGACGACAGGAGATGTGAGTGCATCAAACATGATATATCTAAATCAACCGTTCAAGATAAACAAGATATATCTTGTGTTCACTCCGGGACAGAAAGGCACAGTCGCAGACAGGATCCATTACATCAACGACGGAACTTTCGAAGATCTGTACAGCCCAAGTTTCGGTTTCGGGATAGATACCAAAAACAGGATACGCCTGACACTGGATTATGATTCTATGAGTCTGTATGCGGATGACTCTAAAAACAAGACATCAACAAAGCTTCAGGCAGGCACTTATAATCTTCTTGTGAAGAATATGGGTGTTACTGATGGGCGGACTGATGTCCTGATTAAGCTGTTATGATATAAGTTTTAAAGGTATTTTTATGTCTATTAGAAAAGGACAGATACAGATTGGCAGTATTCTCGCTCTTGTCATATTCATATCTGCTGTTGTATTGACTTTTATGGTCGTGCAGTCTGAGCTGATGCCTAAAAAACCATTTGAATCCTCCCTGAAAGCCGAAGCAAAAAATATATATGAAAAGATAGAAGGCAGTCTTTCTGTCACCATCTATAAGACTCCTGTATTTGTAGATAATCCTGTGAATGTCAACGATACCCTGATAATAATAAGCTTTACACCATCTCAGGAGATAGACATAAACTCAATATCTATAACAGATGTTGACGGCAGCCCGATACCCAGTGAGTTCGATAACGGAACAAATACTCTAAGGTGGTACTCTGACCTGAGGAACACCACAGGAGCAAATCCTCCAAACACCTTTTATCTCACTTATCTTAAAAGCACAGATCTCCCTGCATATATATATGAAGGTCTTGATGTCATAAACGGAACAACAGACAAGTATATATCAACCGATGATATAATATTATATTTTGACACCGGCGGCATCAAGGAATTGTCTTACATTTATCATCCATCAACAAGCGCTCCGCAGGAAAAGGTTCTTACAGATGCAGGCATATCCTTTTCGATAGCAGGATTATTCAATTTCACGAACGGATCTCTTGAAGGAAAAGCCATATATGGAAACACGACAGTCCGGGTTGTCGCAAACTCCACCAAGTTCTTCATAGACACGAACGAGACAGTCACTTTTGACCTTAAGAATTTCAACGATTTCTACATAGAATCAAACAATGACCCTGTCAACAACATAACAATAATTGATTTTTACAATGGTCCTCTTGTTGACCCTTCTGCCAGCGGGCTTGAACGGAGGGGCGCAATCGCCATAATCGGCAACCTGACAGATTACACGGCAGATATCATCGCAGACACTATAACTGTCAACGCATCTACTTTTGAAGTATATATACATAAAGGGGATTACACCAATGCACTGTCCCAATACTATTCATATAACACTACACCTGAGACGCTTCTTGGCGTGACCACCACAATAACAGGTGTCTTTGAGCAGAACTATTTTGATCTTGCTTCAAAGACAGATGATGAGCTGAAAGAAGAACTTAACATTTCAGGAAAATCATTGCTTATATATTTAAAAGGTTCGGAATAGAAAAATTCATAAGGTTTGATATTTATGTATGCTGGAAAACTGAAAAAAACTCTTGAAGCGAAAGGCATCAATATAGGTACAAGGATTGCGGTGGCAGACGGAAAGATAAAGATTGAAGGCATTCTTATGCCCGGGACAGACGACAGCGCAGAAGACATATTAACGCTCAAACTGGACAGCGGATACAACACAGGCATCCTTGTGGCTGAAAATACAGCAATATCTCTATCTGGAAAAAAGACGCAGGATGACATAATCTCTGAGGAAAAGCTCGAGCTTGGCAAAGCAAAAAGCAAAGGTACCCTTTCCTTTGACACAAAAAAGCCCAAAACATCCCTTATTGCAACAGGCGGCACAATATCCTCTCGGGTTGACTACAAGACCGGAGCTGTGAACATGCTCATGGAGCCTGAAGAGATCCTGAGAACAACACCTGAACTTAAAAACATAATCAACCTTACATCCATCCTTTCGCCTTTCAGGATGGCAAGCGAGGACATGACAATAAAAGAATGGGCAAAGCTGGCAAAACTCGCGGAGAAAGAACTCAACAGCGGCATAGAAGGATTGATAGTCACCCATGGCACAGACACTCTCCACTATACATCCGCAGCCCTGTCTTTCATGCTGGAAAATCTTGGAAAGCCGGTAGCTCTTGTAGGTGCCCAGAGATCTCCTGACCGCGCAAGCTTTGACGGCGCCATGAATCTCATATGTGCAGCAAGATATGCAGCATGTGATGTCGCAGAGGTCGCGGTTGTCATGCACGCGACAATGAACGACGATTACTGCCTTATAAACAGAGGTACGAAAGTGCGGAAGATGCACACATCCAGAAGGGATGCATTCAGACCAATTAACACGCAACCTATAGGTACAGTATATCCCTGCGGCAAGCTTGACATAATAGACAGCAATCACAGGAAAAGAGACAACAGCCTTGATGTCCGGGCAGATTCAAGATTTGAGGCAAAGACTGCGATGATAAACATCCATCCTGGCATAAGCCCTGAAATCCTTGACTGGCACATAGACAAAGGATACAGGGGCGTAATTCTGCAGACGACAGCTCTGGGTCATGTGCCTATGGAACCTCTGGACAAGAATATGTCCTGGAAAAAATCATTAGAGCGCGCATCAGATGAAGGTGTCACGATTGTGAGCGCATCCCAGACCTTGTACGGCTCCACTCATCCTCATGTATACCGGAGTGCAGTAGAGATGGAAAAAAGAGATGTCATCTTTGCTCAGGATATGCTTCCCGAAACTGCATATGTCAAGCTCAGCTGTATCCTTGGAAGGACTCATGATAAGGCCGTGATAAAAGACCTGATGCTGAAAAACCTTGCAGGCGAGTTTTCAGAAAAAATTCTGCCGCAATCTTTTTTGTATTAATTATATATATCTTGTTTTTATGTATAAGTAAACTTGTATGTTTTATAAAAAAAATAAACAATATGTATTGATTTAATTCAAAAACAGTTATATTTAGTACTGATTAACACAGAAAACTAATAAAGACCATAAGGTTTTTATAGATACTCAACTCATTTATTTATACAACTTTTAAAACCCTGGATTTGGTGGGGGGAAAATACAGCATATTCTATCACATTCCCTCCGCATCCACCCCCAAAACAACCCCAAACCTTTATTTTCTTTCATGCCAAATAATATGCATATGCTTTGCTTATGGTGTTCTGTCTATGGATGATATTGTGTTAATGACCCGGAATTTCGCTTCAAAAACACTTGGAGATGATATAGTTGACGGTTTCCCTCATGCTTTAAGAGTAAAAAAGAAAGCTCTCGCTCTTGCAGCAAAGCTGGGCGGCGACATAAAGGTGATAGAGGTATCTGCATATCTCCACGATATCGCCCTTGAAAGCACAAACATATCAACGCATGCGATTGACAGCGCGAACAATGCAGCAGCTTTCCTGAAAAGCATCAAATGCCCGCAGGATTTGCGTACTGCTGTCCAAAAAATAATCAAGCTGCATGAAAGGGAAAACTGGGACCTGTCAGAAAAGCCGAAAACAATTGAGGAAAAGATAATATATGATGCAGAGACCGCAGAAAGCCTGACTACGCTAGGCCTTCTAAGACACATATCTACCCTTAAGGATATGAAATATACAAATGAGCAGATAATAAAATCTCTTGATAAGTTTATATCCCAAAACCATGACTCGCTTTTTTTCGATCATACAAAAAATATGGTTGAATACGATTACCGGCTGGTCTCGGAATTCATAAGGGCTGCAAAAAAGGATGTGCTGTAGATGGAATCTCTCATCTCTGACTATGTAAAAAAGGCATTGTCGAAAAAACCGGACATCCTTACCCATACATTAAGGGTTGTCGGATACTGCAAAGCTATAGGCAGGACCGAAGATGCAGACATGGATATCCTTATATCTTCAGCATGGCTCCACGACATCTGCTGGTCAAAACTTGACATGTCGCCTGAAAACCTTGCGGTCCACGCAGAAGAATCTGCGAAACTCGCAAAAGATGTTCTCAATAAGATGAACATGTCAGACAGGATGGCAGAAAAGATAGTGTCTGCGATATCTGTCCATGAATCGCTTCCGGACAGCCCGTCAATCGAGGCAAAAATACTTTTTGAAGCAGACCATCTGGATCGCATAGGCGCGGTAGGCATATCAAAGATATTCTCATCCTGGGGTATAAAAGGCGGCCTTGACATAATAAACACTAAGATACTTCCGTCAATGGAAGAATGGTTCACTACAAGGAAAGGCTTTGAGCTTGCAAAGGAAAAGATAATTTTTTTAAATCTGTTTGTTGACAATTACAATAAGGAGATAATTGAAGCAAACAAGGGCTGATGCTGATGGAATTGGATTATAAAAAACTAGGATTCAAGTGCGGTCTTGAGATTCATCAGGAACTTGACACAGGCAAGCTTTTCTGCAGCTGCTCAAGCGCCCTTGCCGAGAAAGATGAATGCGCCCAGGTCAGAAGAAAATTAAGGCCTGTCGCAGGCGAGACTGGTGATGTGGATGTAACAGCGCTTTTTGAGTCTGCAAGAAAACGCCATTTCATATATCATGCGTATAAGGATGAAGCATGCCTTGTCGAGATGGATGCAGAGCCGCCGCATCCGATAAACGAAGACGCAAAAAAGACTGCACTTCTCTTTGCGTCGCTCCTGAAGATGAATATTCCCAAAGAGATTCATGTCATGCGAAAGACAGTCACAGACGGTTCGGCGACAAGCGGTTTCCAAAGGACCGCACTCATAGGTCTGGGCAACCGGGAATCATTTCTTGATACCTCAAAAGGCCGGGTATATCTTGAGTCCATGTCTCTTGAGGAGGACGCATCAAAGATTATCGAAAAAAAAGATGATGAAGTTCATTATTCCCTGAGCCGCCTGGGCATCCCTTTGATAGAGCTTGCCACAGCTCCGGATATAAAGGATCCGGTCCATGCAAAAGAGACAGCATCAAAGATTGGCATGCTTCTGAGATCATTCCCTCAGATGAAAAGAGGTATAGGCTCAATACGTCAGGATGTGAATATATCCATCTTTGACGGCGCGCGCACAGAGATAAAAGGTTGGCAGGACCTCTCAAGGCTTAACCTTCTTGTGGAAAATGAAGTCAAAAGGCACATGTTCCTGGACTCGCTGAAGTCCGAGCTTGATAAGAAAGGCATAAAGAAGATAAGCACAAAGCCGGAAGATGTGACTGATTTTTTCATAAAGACAAAATCAAAGCTGATATCATCTCTCATATCAAGGAACGCAATAGTCCTTG